>NZ_JBITWL010000032.1:0-41725 GCF_044543825.1 Gordonia sp. NPDC062954
ACGCGCCGGTGGTCCCATAACTGGCAATCCAGGTGGTCCCATCCCCATGGCAAACAATCAGCCCAGGGTGGTCCCTTCACGGTGGCAAATGACAGGCTGTGCGTAGTGGTCGTTCGGCGGGTGCTGGGAACGATGTCAGGGATGGCCAGGGGCTGTGGGAGCAGGTGTTTAGCCCACAGAACCTGGGTGTTGCGGTGAAACGTGTCGAACGTAATCGGGGCGCGCCCGGTGTGGATGGCATGACCACGGAGCAGTTGCGTGGGTGGTGTCGGGAGCATTGGGGTGAGGTCACGGTGGCGTTGGATGCGGGCACGTATCGTCCGTCGCCGGTGCGTCAGGTGTTGATTCCCAAACCTGATGGTGGGCAACGGAAATTGGGGGTGCCTACGGTGCTGGATCGGCTGATCCAGCAGGCTATCGCGCAAGTATTGACCCCGATCTTTGATCCGGGGTTCGTGCCGGTCTCTTATGGGTTCCGGCCGGGCAAGAGCGCCCACTCTGCGGTCAAGGTCGCCCGTACGGTGATCGAGCAGGGGTATCGGTGGGTGGTCGAGGTCGATCTCGATGCGTTCTTTGATCGGGTCAACCACGACATCCTCATGTCCCGGGTTGCGCGGAAAGTGAAGGACAAGCGGCTGCTGAAGCTGATCCGCGCCTATCTTGAGGCGGGGATCATGGTCGATGGGGTGCGACAGCCGACGGCGGAGGGAACCCCGCAGGGGTCGCCGTTGTCGCCGTTGTTGTCCAACATCATGCTCGACGATTTCGATCAGGAGATGTGGGCGCGTGGGCATCGGTTTGTCCGGTATGCCGACGATATCCGTGTCTTCGTGAAATCCAAGCGGGCCGCTGAACGGGTGCTCGAGACGAGCACCGTGTTCCTAGAGCGGCGGATGAAGTTGAGGGTGAACAAAGACAAGTCCTCGATCGCTCCGGCAACGACAGCTGTGTTGCTGGGGTTCGGGTTCTTCTTCACCACGGCGGGAGTCAAGATCAGGGTGGCGCCGAAGGCGTGGTCGCGGGCCAGGGCCCGTCTCCGGGTGTTGACGTCTCGGCGGTGGAGTGTGTCGATGTCGTATCGCATCATGCGGCTCAACCAGTATGTGCGGGGTTGGATGGGGTATTTCCGCTTGGCGGACACGCCACGCAAGCTCTCCGACCTCGATGAATGGTATCGCCGCAGGCTGCGCCAAATCCGGTGGAAGGAATGGAAACGTGGCCGTACACGGGTCGCGAATCTGCGTGACCTCGGGATTCGGGCTGATCTGGCCTGGCAGTGGGGCATGACTAGTCGTGGCTACTGGCGGATCGCGAAGTCGCCCATCCTGCACCGGGCTCTCCCGACGAAGTACTGGGAGGGCTTGGGCCTGATCTTCTTTCACTCTGCCTGGGCCAGGTTTCACTGACTCAGCGAACCGCCGTATGCGAGGTCCGCACGTACGGTGGTGTGAGAGGAGGGCCGGGAAACCCGGCCCTCCTACTCGATTCACCCGCCGATCGATCTCGATACGCCACTCACTACGTTCGCGGCTACTCGATCCACGGAGTAGTCCGAGGCGCTAGCCGAGGGCGTATCGAGATCACGCAACCCTCATCGCCAACGGCCTCCGGCGACTGCGGCCGGAACTCGGCCCTACCCCTCGGCTTGTAGCCGGAGCCCCTCCAGCAACAGCTCCAGTCCGGCTCGGAACTGATCGATGTCGCGGTGACCGTCGAACTCGTCGACGATGTAGTGCATGAACGGGAAGCGCTCCGGGTCGAGTGCGCGCCAATTGTCGGCGACGCCGTGTAGATAGGTCTCCGCGGCGACCGTGCCGTCGAGGACCTCCTGCGGTGGGTCCTGTCCGAGGTCGGCGGCCACGCCGATGACATAACCGAGAATCGCCGATACCGCGTGAAAACACTCCCGGGGCGGAAGGCCCAATCGCATCACCTGTTCGCCGATGCGTTCGTAGAGCAGTAGCGCGTTGGACTGAATGGTCGTGTTGCGCATGAAGTATGCGGCCAGCCAGGGCCGCTTCTCGATAGCCGTGAAGACGGCCACCGCGATACCCCGGGTGTTGTCGATCGGGTCCCCGTCGGCGGCGAGATCCTCGGTGTCCGACAGCATTCCGGCAACCACATGGTCAGTCGCGCGGTCGAGCAATTCGTCCTTGTTGGACACATACCAGTAAATGCTGCCGACCCCGCCGCCCAGACGCGCGGCCAGCGCTCGGAAGGTGAGGGCCGGTTCGCCGGCCTCGTCGAGCAGTGCCACCGCCGTCTCGACGACGGCCTCGAGTGAATGCGTGACGCGACGCCGGGTCCCACGCGCTCCAGGTGCCATTCGTCTATCCCATCACATTGCCTCTCGCTGTCTTGTCACGGATCGAACGCCGTTCTAGTATCGAACTATGTTCGAGAACCGAACAACGTTCGACGAAAGGAGGTGCTGCGATGACCGCCGCTACCCAAACTTCCCCGACCCGCACCTATGGGTCACTGAGCGCCGCGTGGATTCCGCTCGCGGCGCTGTGCTTGGCCTTCTTCGTGGAGATGGTCGACAACACCCTGCTCACCATCGCCCTGCCGACGATCGGCCGTGATCTCGGCAGTGGAACCACTGCATTGCAGTGGGTGACCGCCGCCTATTCGCTGACGTTCGGCGGACTGTTGCTCACCGCGGGCTCCGCCGCCGATCGCCTCGGCCGACGACGCGTGCTGCTTGTCGGCCTATTCGCTTTCGGCCTGATCAGTCTCGGCGTCGTCCTCGTCCATTCCGCCGGTGAGCTGATCGCGCTGCGCGCTGCGCTCGGTGTTGCGGCGGCCGCGATGGCGCCGATCACCAACTCGCTGGTATTCCGGCTCTTCGAGAGCGACAGACTGAGGATGCGTGCGATGACGCTGATGATCATCGTCGGCATGAGCGGCTTCATCCTCGGGCCGCTGCTGGGCGGCACCGCATTGGTCCACCTCAGCTGGGAGTGGCTGCTGGTGGTGAACGCGCCGATCGCACTGATCGCGTGGATCGGGGTGCGCCTCGGTGTGCCGGCCGATCGTCCCGAGGACCTCACCGACGACCGGCTCGACCTGCCCGGGGCCGTGTTGAGCATCGCCACCATCGGCCTCGCCTGCTACATGCTGACCAGCGGCGTGGAACACGGATGGGCCTCGCTCATCACAATCGGGTGTGGGCTGGGCGCGGTGCTCGCCCTGGCAACCTTTGTCTGGCACGAGCGCCGCACGGCCCAACCGATGCTGGATCTCGGCGTGTTCACCTCGGGCACCGTGCGTGGCGCTGCCATCGCTCAGATCGGCACCTCGATCGCCATGGCCGGCGTGATGTTCGGTCTCATCCTGCACTTCCAGTACGCCTACGGGTGGAGCCCGATGAAGGCCGGCCTGGCGAACCTACCGATGATCATCACGATGATCGCTGCGACGCCGATCTCCGAGGGGTTGGCCAAGCGGTTCGGGCATCGGATCGCGTGTCTGGTCGGTGCGGTGCTGCTGGGCGGTTCACTGGCCGGTCTCGCCTGGGGCGTCGACCACGGGTACCTCGCGATCGCCGTCTTCATGGTGACGCTGACCATCGGGCTGCGCACGGTGATGACCATCTGTGCGGTGGCTCTGGTCGATGCGATGCCGGAGAACCGCACCTCGATCGGCGCCGCCCTCAACGACACTGCCCAGGAGGTGGGGACCAGCATCGGCACCGCAGTCGTCGGCACCTTGATCGCGGTGCTGGTGACGGCGACGTTGCCCGCAGGGGTGTGGAGCACCGATCTGGTGACATCGTTCTTCCACGGTGAGCGGATCACCTACGCGGTGCTGGCTGTGGTCGTCGGTCTGATCGCCGGATTCGGCGCGCTGACTCTCACCAATTCGCATGCGACCGAAGAGCCGCAACCGATTTCGTAGTATGAAGCGGCTCGACGTGCCGCTTCATACTACGAATCCACAGAACAGGGCAGGCTCAGCGGTCGATCGAGAACCGCACCGCCGCCCGAACCTGCGCCGCGATCGCCGACCCGGCACCCAGCGGCCAACGACTCATGATGTATTCGGCAGCCTCGTCGATGGTGAGTTGGCGAGTGGAATTGCCGCTGCGCACCCAGAACTCGGGATCGGCCTTCTTGCCGGGCCGCAGATACACCGGTCTCGTCGACGGCGAGCAGATGATCCGGCACACCGGTCGTTGACCGTCGTCGGCTGCAACGTCCTCGATCGTGACCCCGATGGCCGCGGCCGCGTTCTGCCCGAACGACGTCGAGAACAGGTCTCGCAGCCACAACTCGAAGCGGTCGGCGTCGGGCACCTTCATCGTCGCGTAGTCGCGGTCGAGGCCCAGTGGCCGGCCGTCGTCGTCGACACCGATCAGCAGGGTGCCCCCGCCGGAGTTGAGAAACCCCGACACCGTCTTGACGATCACATGCTCCATGCGGGCGTCCTTCTCGCCGGTGTGCATGTTGACCCGCGCGGTCGATTTGAACTCCAGCCGATCGGACTCGCCTGCGGCCATCAGTTCGGTCAGAGTGGCGCGCGGCGGATGAACCCGTGCGATCACCGCGGTGTAGGTGAACACGGCGGCGATGGACCCCACCAGCCCGAGGATCACGGTCAGCCCGCTCCACAGCTTCAGGTTCGAGTCCAGCGCGCCGGCGATCAACAGTCCGATGGCGGTACCGACGATCGACAAGACGATGGAGGTCGTCACGTTCATCTTCGCCCGATCGCGAAGGGTCCAGCGGGCCACGCCGCCGAACGCCCAGGCGATGATCAGTACCACGACCAGCGCTATCGCTGTTGCCCACACCGGCACGGCAAATTCAATCGGGCCGACGGCCGCCAGATTCACTGCATGCACAGCAGACAGTATGGCGAAGGGGTCGGTCAGCGGGCTGATGCGGTCAATCGCACATCGCCAGTGAGCCCGTACACCCGCCGCGCATTCCCGGACCCGATCAGCTCGGCCACCCGTAGCGCGTCGTCGAGTGCCCACGCGTCGGAGTCGACGAATCGTTGCAGGACCTTCGCCAGGCCATGCCGCCACAGCTGCGCGCCCAGGTAGTGGAGCTCGGCCGGACCGTACGCATCCGACGAGTAGAGCACCTTGCGGAAGGGTGCCAACTCGAGCGAACGTGCGATCAGTTCGGGGGCGCGGGCGCCGAGATGGTTCACCGCGAGCCCGACGTCGACGTAGACGTTGCTGAACGCCTGGGCCAGATATCCGGCTTCGCGTTCGAACGGATAGCAGTGCAGCAGCATGACCGGCGTGGTGCCGCTGGTGCGCAGAAAGTCGAGAAGCAGTAGGGGATTGGTGCGGTGCAGGTCGGCATCGCGATCACCGAGTCCCACGTGCAACTGCAGTGGCTTGCCCAGCCGTAGCCCGCGATGCAGTCCGAAACGCAGCAGCGTGCGATCGGTGAGTCGGGTGCCGCCGACCTCGCGCCAGCGTCGGGCGGCGTCCTCGACCTGCGCCGGCGCCGGGTCGGTGAGATCCCCGTCGAACCCGCCGCGATAGGCGATGATCGACTTGGTGCCCACCGCATCTCGGGCTCGTTCGGCGAGGATCTCGTCGAAGGCATCCGCGTAACTGCCGCCGCGCGTGACCGCATCCTCGGCGATCGATTCGAGCCGGAGCACCTCGTGCGCGGCAGACCCCGACCACCGGGCCAGCAGGTCGACATCTGCCACGCCCGGCAGCCCGGTGTCGACGACCCAGTCGGACACACCGGCGGCACGCAAGAACCGATGTGCGACGTCGACCTCCGCCGACTCTGCGCGCCGAGCCCAGTAGACGTCCGCCGGTGCGTGCACCGGCAAGCCGAGAATCGGCGCACACCAGCGGCGCAGCGCGAACCCTATCTGCGTATCGAAGGGCGCATCGTCGGCGGACACCGGCTCGGTGTTCGCCTCATTCAAGGCATTCTCGAAGCGGGTGCGGTCGACGCTGTCGATCCAGCAGCCGTGCACATGGTGATCGATGAGCGGCATCGTCGCGACGTGTTCGGCGATCGGCCCCGGCGACGCCATCGGGTCACACGCTCCAGGCGAGGCGGAACCGCTCGGTCAGAGTGTCGGCCGTGTGGTCGGGGAAGTTGTCCACCTCATAGCCGCGCACGGCGACCAGGGCATCGACCGCCGGGTCGCCGAGAATCGCCCGCACCGTTGTCGAAGCATCCAAGGTGTCGACGATCGCGCGTTGATCCGCGGACAGCGGTGCGATGTCGGCTTCGGCGCGCTGCTGGTCGGTCAGCGTGGCCGGGTCCACGGTGACCTCCGGTGGCAACGGCATCTCCAGTGCGATGCCGAGAGCCGCCGCACCGAGGATCGCTGCGGTCGCGAAGTACACGTTGGCAGACGGGTCGATGGCTTTGACCTCGACGTTCGCGCCGCGCGGGGTGGCCGGACCGGAACGGATGAGGCGGACCGCAGCTTCGCGGTTCTCCACGCCCCAGCACGCGAACGCGCCGGCCCATTGTCCGGGCAGCATCCGCAGCCCCGAGACGACCGAGCCGCTCAATACGCCCTGCAAGTCGACCATTGCGTCGACGAGCCCGGCGATCGCGTTCGCGCCCAGCGCCCTCAGCCCGGTTGGCCCGGGCCCGCCGGAGAACAGCGGTTGATCGTCCTGCATCAGCGAGATGTGTTGATGTGCTCCGCATCCAACGCCGTCGGCAAACGGCTTGGGTGAGAAGCTGACGCGCAATCCGTGCCGTCGGGCGACGCGACCGAGAACGATCCGCGCCAACACCACCTGATCGGCGGCGGCAACCGGGTCGCGGGGTTCGATGGACAGTTCGAACTGCGAGCGGCCGTACTCGGGATGAAATTGCTCGACGCCGAGGCCCGCCGCATGACAGTCCGCCAACACCTCACGGACGAACTGTTCGTGTTCCAGGACACCGGCCGCGCCGTACTGGGCCCACAGGTGTGCCGGCAGTTGCTGTCCGTCCGGGCCGGTCAGCATGAACTCGAGTTCATGCCCCACCATCGCGCGCAGACCGGTGCGGCCCAGGCTGTCGACGACCCGGCGCAATGTTCCGCGCGCACACTGCGGCACCGGAGCGCCGGCTTGGTCGAAGAACTCGCCGGGCGCCCACACCAGGGTCGCATCGAGAGTGTGCATCGCTTCGAGGTCGACACGGATGCGCTGATCGCCGACGACGCCGATGGCATCGGTGAACGCGATACCGACCTGATCGGCGGCGAACGCGTGCCAGGTCGGACTGGCACCGAGCCCGGGGGAGGCAAACGCCGGCACCCGGACCTGTGGCACGGTTTTGGCGAGGATCAGACCTGCGGGGTTGACGATCGTGCCGAGGAGAACGGTCGGATCGGTACCCTTTGTGCCGCCCGGTGCGCCCGATTGCATACCTCTCAGTGTCGTGCCCGCGCGCGTCCGCCGCACGGGAAACGGCGGACGCGCGTGCCGGCGGTCAACTCTCGTAGCGATACGGCAGGTACTGCACGTTCCAGTGGTTTCCGTCCGGGTCGTCGAAGTAGACGAAGTGTCCCCACGGCTGCACATCGACTTCGCTGGCGTCGACCCCTGCGTCCAGGAGTTGGGTACGTGCCGCGTTGATATCGGACACGCACAGCATCAACTGGCCCACGTTGGGTCCGGGGTCTTCGACGATGCCCTTGCCGAAGGCGATGGAACAGGCGGATCCGGGCGGGGTCATCTGCACGAATCGGATGTCGTCGCTGGGCGACTGGTCGTGGTCGGGATGGAATCCGATCCGGGTGTAGAAGTCCTTGGCGCGGTCGACGTCGGTGACGGGGAGAAACGCGACTTCGAGTGTCCAGTCCATGACGATGCCTCTCGTGTGTGGTCAGTGAATGTGGGTGAGTTCAGTGTGACCGGCATCGAGGACATATTCGGTCCTCGATGCGCGAGCCGAGAAGATTCCCCTTCGGCGCGTCTTTTCGGCGGTGTCCGACGCATGCCGCGCCCACGCAATATCCTTGAGCGTTGTGCACCCCGATCGGCCGGTGACCATCTACGGTCCGGATTTCCCGTTCGCCTACGACGACTGGATCACGCATCCGGCCGGGATCGGGTCGGTGCCCGCCGACGCGCTCGGCTCGGAGGTCGCCGTGATCGGCGCCGGGATGGCGGGGATGGTGGCCGCCTACGAGCTGATGAAGATCGGCCTGCGCCCGGTGGTCTACGAACCCGAACGCATCGGTGGTCGCCTGCGCAGCGAGCACTTCGTGCCCGGTGAGCCGGAAGTCGCCGAACTCGGCGGCATGAGGTTCCCGATCTCGTCGTCGACGTTCTTCCACTACGTCGACACCTTCGGTCTGCGGTCGCGGCCGTTCCCGAATCCGTTGACGCCGGCGGCCGGCTCCACGGTCATCGACCTTGGTGGCGAGACGCTCTATGCCCGCACCCTCGCCGATCTTCCGCCCATCTACACCGAGATCGAAAAGGCCTGGGACAGCGCACTCGAACGCGTTGCCGGGTTCTCAGCGCTGCAGGATGCCATCCGCAACCGCGACACCGGTCGGCTCAAGGACCTGTGGAACCGGTTGGTGGTGGATTGGGATGACCGCAGCTTCTACGACTTCCTGGCCACCTCCGACGAATTCGGGTCGCTGACCTTCCGGCATCGCGAGCTGTTCGGGCAGGTCGGATTCGGCACCGGCGGATGGGATTCCGACTTCGCCAATTCGATGCTGGAGATCCTGCGCGTGGTGGTCACCAACTGTGACACCGAGCAGCACCTGATCGTGGGCGGGGTCGAGCAGGTGCCCCGGCGGCTCTGGTCGGACAGTCCGGCCCGCATCCGGTACTGGCCGGTCGGGACGAGTCTGTCGTCGCTGCACAGCGGAGTGCCGCGGGCAGGTGCGGCCGCGATCCGCCGAGTCGCGCCGGGCCGGATCGAGGTCGTCGACCGCTGGGGCGACGCCCGTGAGTTCCCGGCCGTCGTGGCGACCTGTCAGGCGTGGTTGCTGTCCACCGAGATCGACTGCGATGAAAGCCTGTTCAGCCAGGACCTGTGGATGGCCCTGGATCGGACGCGCTACATGCAGTCGTCGAAGACCTTCGTGATGGTGGACCGACCGTTCTGGACTGAACGCGTCCCGGCGACCGGCCGCGATGTGCTGAGCATGACGCTGACCGACCGGTTGACCCGGGGTACCTACCTGTTCGACAACGGCCCCGACCGTCCTGGGGTGATCTGCCTGAGCTATAGCTGGATGAGCGACGCACTCAAAGTGCTGCCACATCCGGTGGAGAAGCGGGTGTCGTTGATGCTCGATGCCCTGCGCAAGATCTACCCCGACGTGGACATCGCCGAGCACATCGTCGGGCGACCGATCACCGTGTCCTGGGAGAACGAACCGCATTTCCTGGGCGCTTTCAAGGGAGCATTGCCCGGGCATTACCGCTACAACACCCGCATGTACGGACACTTCTACGGCCAGGAACGCCTGCCCGAGGCCGAGCGTGGCATCTTCATCGCCGGCGACGACGTCTCGTTCATGCCGGCCTGGGTCGAGGGGGCGGTGCAGACCGCGCTCAACGCGGTCTGGGGCGTGCTGAATCATTTCGGTGGCCGCAGCCATCCCGACAATCCCGGCCCGGGCGACCGCTACGCCGAACTCGGGCCGATCGACATCGGCGGGTGAGCGACGTGGCCGACATCGATGTACGAATAGCGCTGTGGCAGTGCGAAGCCCGGCCGCTTCAGGTCGAAGCCAACCTGACCCGCCTCGATGCGACGGCGGCTGTGTCGACGGCGCGCGGAGCGCAGCTGTTGATCGCCCCGGAGATGGTGGTGACCGGCTACGCCATCGATCCCGATGCGGCCGATCGGCTCGCCGATGCCCCGGACGGCCCAGTGGCCCAACGGGTCCGCGACATCGCGCGCAGCCACGACATCGCCATCCTGTACGGCTGTGTGGAGCGCGCCCCCGACGGTCGGCGGTTCAATGCCATCCGTCTCGTCGATCGGCTCGGGTCCGCGATCGCCACCCATCACAAGACTCAGCTCTTCGGCGACATCGATCGCCGCATGGTGGCCCCGGGCTCGTCACGCCCGCCCGTCGTCGAGTGGGCGGGGTGGCGAGTGGGTCTGCTGACCTGCTACGAGGTCGAGTTCCCCGAGTTGGTCCGGTCCTGCGCGCGGCGGGGAGCGGACCTGATCTGCGTGCCCACTGCGAATATGATCGACTACGACGTTGTGCAGGAAGTGTTGCTACCGGCGCGCGCGCTGGAAAGCCAGGTCTTCCTCGCCTACGCCAATTACTGTGGTGCAGAAGGCGATCTGGTCTACGGCGGTCGCAGCACGGTGGTGAGCCCGACGAGTGCGGTACTGGCGCAGGCCGGACGCGACCCGGAGCTGCTCGTCGTCGACCTCGATCGCCTGACCCTCGAGGAGTCGCGCGAGACGTATCCATATCTGCGTGATCTGAGGACGGACGTGTGCTGATCGGGGTGGGCGCCGAGCGTCAAATGCGTTACACCTGAGGGGAAATTGACTCTGGACAGTCGGCCGTCCGTACCCTGCGGTAGCGATACGCATCGAACCTACTGGCCAGTAGCGTTCGGTGTGCAGGGGGTCGGTAGCGGGGTCGGTCGGCGGTGGTCGACGGGTTCCGTCATCTCCGGCAAGCGGTTTGAGATTGTTCGACGTCGACGCCACTATGCGCGTCGACCGCCGTTCGGGTCGTCATGCTCCTGGTGTCGGGGCTGGGTATGACGCAGGCATCTGCACGTCCGATGAGGGGGATCATGCCCGACACACTTTCCACACGTATCCGCGGCCGGGTCGATGGCTCGGTGCGCCGGCATCAGCGTTGCTCGAGGCGGTCGAGGTCGAAGAGCTCATCGTCATTCCCGGCCTCGATGCGTTGCTCGATGCTCCGCAGGAGTTCGCGCTGAGCTTTGACGCGTCGATCGCGCTGTCGGCGATGCTGCGCAAGCATGCTTACCGGATCGGCGTCCTGAAGCAGATGGCCGCCGACGAGATCGACGAGAACAATTGTCGAGCAGAAGATCTGAGGGAAATCCCCGCTTCGCTTCCGGTCCGGGCGCTCGAGGTCATCGCCGGGCAGTCGCGTTGGGCGGCGGATCCGCAGGGGCTCGCGATCGTGCGCGTCGCGTTTGCGTTTGTCGCGGTGTATTCGTTGACCGATCCGACCAACTGTCACACCGCCTCGCGTGCACTGCATCTGCGTCCGCGACCACTCCACGACGACCGCGCGCTGCTGCGTGCGGTGCTGAGCGCGGCGGTGCCGGTGCTCGACGGCCGGTGCGCGGGATTGCTGCCGATCTATCTGAGCAAGGCGAGTGCCTTTTTCGCCGATCCGGACCATACCCGATGGTCGGCGCCATTCGACCGACGGTGCGCTGATGCCCGCTCGTCGTCGCTGCTCGATTACAACCCGGATGCGTTGGGTGAGGGCTGCCGGGCGATCGGCCTGGCGCACTCCGCGCTGCGCCTGGCGGGCCGAGCGTCGAACTGGCCTGCGATGTTCTCGTGATCGTGGTTCGGGTCACGAATGTTCACTCAGTGTGCCGCGAACCACTTTACAAGTAGGCGGCTTTACCCTAGCGTAGGTTACGCGGCGGTAAGCTACTTGCCGGTAGGTGGGTTGAGGATGGCATCTGCGCATGTCAGAGGGTTTTACTTGTCCCGTCAGAGTGCGATGGACGCACCGACGGGGCGTCGCTGCGCAGCGTGTCGAGCGCTCTGCTGACCGCGGATCGGTCGATTTCGGTGGACGGGCGTGCTGCCGCGTCCGACGGATCTCGACCAGCACACGTCGACGCAGGGGAGGGCGTCGTTCGAGGGGTCGGGTCGGGTCGATCGTGCTGCCGTGGCAACCGGTCGCCCCGACCCGACGCAGTCGCCGAACCGGGTGTGCAGCCCAGGTGGCGCAGTAGGCTGAACGGGTGGTCGATGCAGCACGACGTCATCGATGGCTGATCCATGTGGACCTCGATCAGTTCCAGGTCTCCGTCGAGCGACTGCGCAGTCCGGAGCTCGTGGGCGTGCCGGTGATCGTGGGCGGCAACGGGGACCCGACCGAGGCACGCAAGGTCGTCACATGTGCCTCCTACGAGGCGCGCGCGGTCGGCGTGCGAGCGGGGATGCCTTTGCGCGCAGCGCATCGCAAGATGCCGGACGCGGTCTACCTGCCGCTCGACGTACCCGCCTACGATGTGGCCTCCGCCGACGTCATGGCTGTACTGCGGGCCTCGGGCCATCCGCTCGAGGTGTGGGGCTGGGACGAGGCCTATCTGGGTGTCGAGCCGATCGACGGACCGGCCGTGGCCGACCGCAGGTCGATCGGCGAACTGGCCCGGCGCATCCGGGCCGACGTGTTCGAACGCACCGGCCTGCAGTGCTCTATCGGGATCTCTGATAACAAGCAACGCGCCAAGATGGCCACCGGTTTCGCGAAGAAGCCGGAACCGGCGTCAAGGGCACTCGCATCGTTCGACATCGACAAGGTCTACCTGCTCGACGAACAGAACTGGCTGGCCCTGATGGGCAACCGGCCCTGTCGCGACCTGTGGAGCGTGGGGCCCAAAACCGCCGCCAAGCTCGGCTCACACGAGGTGGAGACCATCGAGCAACTGATCGCCACCCCGCGCGAGCAGCTGATCGAGATCTTCGGTCCCCATCAGGGCAACTGGCTCTACGTGCTGTGCCGGGGCGGTGGTGACGCCACGATCACCGAGGAACCCTGGCTCGCCCGCTCGCATTCCAAGTCACGCACCTATCCCACCGATCTCGCCGATCGTGACGAGATGCGCTCGGCAGCTCTGGAACTGACCCGCGACCTGTTGACCGAGATCCTCGCCGAGGAGCGCGTGGTGTTCCGGGTGGCCGTCACGGTGCGGACCACGACCTTCTACACGCGGACCAAGTCGCGCAAGCTCGCCGCACCCACCACCGGCTACGACGACATCGCGCCGGTCGTCGGCGAACTGCTCGGCAACTTCGAACTCGATCGTCCCGTGCGGTTGCTCGGCGTGCGGTGCGATCTGGTGATGCCGGAGGAGGACGACTGATGCGGGTATGGCTGTGGCCGGTGATGGTCCTCGTCGGCACGGCGGTCATGGCGGCCGCGGGAATCGCTGCGGTGTCCCACGCCCCGGCCGCAGCGACTCCACGCCCATTGCCGGTCGTCTACGACTTCACCGCCGGTATCGGTGCCGAGCTCTCCCACCCGGGCGGGTCGCTGCCGGGCACCAACGACTTCGGCTGCCGGCCGTCGCGGAGCCATCCGCGTCCGGTGATCCTGGTGCACGGCACCGGCGGCGGGCGGCAGACCAACTGGGCCACGCTGGCGCCGGTGCTGCACAACGCCGGCTACTGCGTGTTCGCACTCACCTACGGGTCGTTGTCGACGGCGTGGCCGGCCTCGGCACTCGGCGGACTGGGGCCGAAGGTCGACAGCGCCTGGCAGGTCAAGGCGTTCGCCGACCACGTGATGGCGGCGACCGATGCTCGTCAGGTGGACATCGTCGGTCATTCGCAGGGCACCGAGATCCCCACGTATTGGATGAAATACCTCGGGGGGCGCGACAAGGTCGCCCACTATGTGTCGTTGGCGCCGTACTGGCGACAGGATCCCGACTCCGACGACAGTCGCGGCGATGCCATCGACACGTTCCGCCGGGCGCTCGGCATCGGGCTGCCCGCGCGTCCGGCATGCCCCGAGTGCATCGCACCACCCGCCGACACGTCGTTCAATCAGGCAGTGCGGCAACCGACTCCCTATCTGCCTGGCGTCACCTACACCAACATCGTGACCCGCGACGACGAGATCGTCACCCCGTACAGCAACGGGATTCTCGACGGCCCGCCCGGCACCGACGTCAGGAACGTCGTCGTGCAGGACGGCTGCCCGATCGATCGTTCCGACCACGCCTCGATCACCTCGAACCGACGCAGCGCGGCGCTGGTACTCGGCGCCCTGGACCCCACCCACGCGCCGCCGGTGCCGTGCGTGGCGGTGCCGCCCTTCACCGGCGCCTGAGTCCTCGAATCTGTAGTACCAACAGTTGTGTGGCGGGCTGTTTCGAAATGCCAGCGGATTTTCCGCTGGCATTTCGGCTTGTCGGCGGTGTTGGTAATGGTTGCTGGTCGATAATGTGTTGGTGGCCAAGGGTTATCGTCCGGTGCAGCGTGATCAGCAGTTCCTGATGCCGCCGAGTATGCGTGAGTGGCTGGCAGCTGATGATCCGGTGTGGCTGGTGATCGAAACAGTCGCTGCGCTGGATACCTCACACTTGCACTTGAAACGTAAGACCGGTGGTGTCGGTCGGGCCGGGTATGACCCGGACATGTTGCTGACCTTGCTGGTCTGGGGTTGGGCGCAAGGGCAACGTTCCTCACGGCAGCTGGAACGGTTGTGTCAGCGTGATGTCGCCTACCGGATCATCTGCGCCGGTGACGCACCGGATCATGTGACGATCTCGCGGTTTCGCGCCGAGTGCAGCGACGTCGTTGAGGAACTGTTCACCCAGGTCCTCACATTGTGTGCCCGGGTGGGGATGGGGCAGCTAGGGGTCGTGGCCCTTGATGGGGTCAAGATAGCCTCGAACGCCTCGACCAGCGCGAATCGGACCGAGGACGGGCTGCGCAAGGCGTTGGCAGCCGAAGCGGAACGCGCGAGCGCCGAGCATTCAGCTACTGATGCCGCCGACGACGACGAACACGGGGGTGATCGCGGTGATCAGCTGCCACCGGAACTGACCGACCGGTCGTCGCGGCAAGCGCGTATCGCCGCGGCACTGGCCGAATTGCCTGCCGTCGGCAAGGATGCTGAGGCGATCGCCGAACAGACCCGTCGGGTCGCCCGCGGAGAGGGTGGCCGCTATCCGATCGCGTCCCGTGTTGAGGCGCTGACCGAGAGTTGGCATCGAGCACGAGCCACCCAGCAAGCCAAGATCGATCGCTATCGGCCCGGGCAGAAGGGCCCCAAACCGGTGGCCGTGGACGATCACTTGTTCGTACGACGTGCCCGAGCCAGGCTGGACCATGCGATCGCTGACCGGAACCGACGCGAACAACAGGCGGCGCGCACAGCCGATGCCGGGGCTCCTCGACGAAATATCACCGACCCGCAGTCCCGGTTAATGCCGTTGCGTGGGGGTGGGTGGGTGCAGGGATACAACTGCCAGGCCGTGACCAGCGAAGACGGGCTGATCATCGCCACCGGGGTGAACAACAACAACGCCGATGTCGTCGCGTTCGGTGACATGGTCGGTAAAGCCGTCGCTGCCGCTGCACTCATCGACGCCGAGCACCACCGCCACAGCGGGATCGGGGTGGTACTTGCTGATGCCGGGTATCTCAGCGACGCCAACCTCACGATGCCAGGACCTGATCGGTTGATCGCTGTCGGCAAAAGCCGCGACGTGCACAACGCTGCGCGAACTGCCCCGACCCAGGGCGACCCTCCCCTCGGGGCCTCACCGGTGGCGGCGATGGCGCACCGGTTGGCCACCGAGGAAGGCCACCGGCTCTACAGCAAACGCAGCCATATCGCCGAGACCCCATTCGGGCACGCCAAGCACAACCTCGGATTCAAACGATTTACCGGACGCGGAATCGATCGAGCCACAGCGGAATTCAGCTTCCACGGCCTGGTTCACAACCTGATGAAGGCCATCGGCACCGGACACCTCACCCCGGCAACCACCTAGGAAAGAGGGCAGCGGTCGCTTCCGCGGCCACCGCCCTCACTTCCACCCCACCGGCTATCAAACCGAAACAGCCCGGTGGAGTCGCTTGGTACTACAAAACGCGCGATGTCACTCGCGCGGTATGCGCACGCCGACGAGTCGGGCGTCGGGGTCGACGTCGAGGCCGACGCGATCCCAGTCGGTACCCACGGTGACGACGGCGTAGGCGGATGTGGGGAAGCGCTCGATGGAGCCGTCGGCATCGAGGGTCAGTGCCGTGGCCGGCATTCCCGGCTCGTGGCCCACCACCAGCACGGTGGACGCATCGGCGGGTGCGTGCACCCGAACGGCCTCGAGTACTTCGTCCGGCGACCCGCCGTAGACGTCGTCGACGTAGATCACCGGAGCGTCGACGCCGGTACGGTCCAGGGTCTGCCGGGTGCGGGTGGCCGTCGAGCAGATCACTGCGTCGATGCGTAGGCCCTCGTCGGTCATCCAGCGTCCGGCCAGAGCCGCCTCACGCCGGCCGCGCTCGGCCAGTGGCCGGTCATGGTCGCCGACGTCGGCCGGATATCCGGACTTTCCGTGTCGCAAAAGCACCAGCGTTCGACTCATGCGGCACCGTTCGCGGTCCGGCGCGTCGCGGCGTCACGGGTGGCGCCGGCATCGTGGGCGATGGTGCGCAGCAGCGTCACCGTGGCACGCCACGCGGCGGCCTCCTGACGGAAGTAGGCCGCCTCGTCGTCGGCGCCCGCCGCCAGGTGCTCGTCGGCGAGCTCGTCGTATTCGATGCACTCGTCGACGGCATCGTCGATCAGGCCGCCCACGGCATCGGGCGACGCGCACACCGCGACGATGGTGTCGCCGTCGAGGGTTGTCAGGCGTTCGAGATCGGACTGGTACCGCATGATCCCAACTTACGACGCGGCGCCGACAAGGTGCGGTATCCACACCGTGAGCAGCGCAATTCCAGGATGGTTGAACCGTGGGACGCGATCGCTAAGGTGGGCCGGGTGCATACCTGGGTTCCCGCGCTGCTGTCGGTGACGGCGGCCGTTCTGATCGCGGGTGGCACCGTGATGCGTCAGCGGGCCTCCTATGCCAGCGGGGCGATTGCGCGCGGCTGGTGGTTGGGTGCGGTCGTGGCGGTGACCGGATTCGGCGCACAGGCCGCCGCGCTGGGCCTCGGGTCCATCCTGCTGGTGCAACCGCTGGTGGTGCTCGCCATCCTGTTCGCGCTGCCGATGGAGGCCTGGGCCGACCATCGGTGGCCGTTGCGGATCGAGTGGGCGTGGGGTGCGGTGCTGGTCGCCTGCGTGACCGTGTTCCTGGCCATCTCACGACCCGAGCCGTCGGAACGACGGCCCGACGAGCTGTTGGTGGTGGTGACCGTTGGGGCGGTCATCGTCGGTGTGCTGTGTTGTGTGATCGTGGCCGAGCGATCCAACCGGCACTACAAGTCGCTGTGTTACGGGATCGCGGCGGGCAGCCTGTTCGGGGTGTCGGCGCTGTTGGTGAAGGCGGTCGCCGTGCGGTTGATCCATGACCTCGACCGCGCTCTGCTGTATCCGGAGCTCTATCTCTTCGCACTCGTCGGGGTTGCGGCGATCATCATGCAGCAGCGCGCATTCGGTGCCGGTGAGCTACAGACCTCGTTTCCCGCTCTGACCGTGATGGAACTGGCGGTGTCCATGGCACTCGGGGTGGCGCTGCTCGGCGAGAACCTCAAGGTCTCCGTCCCGACGGCATTGTTCCTGGGCGCGGTGCTCGCCGTGATGGTGCGTGCGGTCCTGGAACTGACAAAGCTCGCCGCGGTGCGCGCGGAGGAGATCGCGCACCGCGCTCACCGGCCGACGGGTCGAGCCTCAGCTGACCGACACCGGGTCGATCAGGCCGCTGATACCCCGGGCCCACTCCTCGGCCAGTTTCGCCGGCTTGATCGCCGACGAGTTGTCGTGCCGCGCATGCTCGCCGACCTGGGTGGCGCCGCGGGAGGAGAGCATGCCGGCGATGATCTCACCGCCGCGATTGAAGGTCTCGCCGTAGACGGTGTCACCGAGGCCGAACAGTGCGAATCGCAGGCCGGTCAGGTCGGGGTTCACCTCGTCGAGCTCGTCGGCGAACGGCTCGGCGCCGGTGGGTAGCTCGCCTTCGCCATAGGTGGAGCAGACGGCGATCAGGAAATCGGCCGGGTCGAGATCCTCGACCGCGAACTCGCTCATGTCATAGATCGACGGATCGTGCTCGGTGGCGAGCACATCGGCGATGGCATCGGCAACCAATTCGCAGTTGCCGGTCTCGGTGCCGTAGAGGATGACGACGGACATGACTGGTACCCCTTTCGATGTCGCTTTCGGGAGACACAATTCCAAAGCCAGACTGCCTAGGTGAGGCTACCCTAACCATCTGGGAATGGACAACCCGCAGGTGGGAGGGGGTTGCGAAAATACTTGGATGTCCTACTATTAATGCGGAAGCCGGTCCTGCCGGCATTGCCCCGACTCTCGAATCAGGTGATCTCCTCGTGTCCACTACAGACGCTGCCGTCCGTTCCATCCCGCATTACCTCAACGGTGCCGCGGTGCCGGCCACCGACGGCCGCTTCGCCGACGTGTTCAACCCCAGTACGGGGCAGGTCGCCGCCAAGGTGCCGCTGGCGACCACCGCCGAGGTCGACGCTGCGGTGGCCACCGCGGTCGAGGCGCAGCGGGAGTGGGCCGCGTGGAATCCGCAGCGCCGGGCGCGGGTGTTGATGCGCTTCGTCGACATCGTCAACCAGAACGCCGACGAACTCGCCACCCTGCTGTCGATGGAGCACGGCAAGACCCACGCCGACGCCAAGGGCGACATCCAGCGCGGCATCGAGGTCATCGAGTTCGCCATCGGTATCCCGCACCTGCTGAAGGGCGAGTTCACCGAGGGCGCCGGCGCGGGCATTGACGTGCACTCCGTCCGGCAACCCCTGGGTGTGGTCGCCGGCATCACGCCGTTCAACTTCCCCGCGATGATCCCGCTCTGGAAGGCCGGCCCCGCGCTGGCCTGCGGCAACGCGTTCATCCTCAAGCCCAGTGAGCGGGATCCCTCGGTGCCGGTGAAGCTTGCCGAGTACTTCACCCAGGCGGGACTGCCCGACGGTGTCTTCCAGGTCGTCCACGGTGACAAGGAATCCGTCGATGCCCTGCTGAACAACCCCGACGTCCAGGCATTCGGCTTCGTCGGCAGCTCCGACATCGCGCAGTACATCTACTCGACCGCCGCCGCCAACGGTAAGCGGTCACAGTGCTTCGGCGGCGCCAAGAACCACATGATCATCATGCCCGACGCCAACCTCGACCAGGTGGCGGACGCACTGATCGGCGCCGGCTACGGCAGCGCGGGCGAGCGCTGCATGGCCATCAGCGTCGCCGTGCCGGTGGGAGAGCAGACCGCAGAACGTTTGCGCGCCAAGCTCGTCGACAAGGTCAACGCACTGCGGGTGGGCCACAGCCTCGACCCCAAGGCCGACTACGGGCCGCTCGTCACCGCCGCGGCGCTCGAGCGGGTGAAGGGCTACATCGCCAAGGGCGTCGAGGAAGGCGCCGAACTCGTCATCGACGGCCGGGAACGCACCAGCGACGACCAGTCCTACGGCGACGAGGACATCTCGAATGGCTTCTTCATCGGACCGACCCTGTTCGACCACGTCACCAAGGACATGACGTCCTACACCGATGAGATCTTCGGGCCGGTGCTGCAGATCGTGCGGGCCGGCGACTACGAGGAGGCGCTCGCGCTCGCCTCGGATCACCAGTACGGCAACGGTGTCGCGATCTTCACCCAGGACGGCGACGCCGCCCGCGACTTCACCGCGCGGGTCAACGTCGGCATGGTCGGCGTGAACGTGCCGATCCCGGTTCCGGTGGCCTACTACACCTTCGGCGGCTGGAAGCGTTCCGGATTCGGTGACCTCAACCAGCACGGCCCGGCGTCGATCCAGTTCTACACCAAGACCAAGACCATCACCTCCCGGTGGCCGTCGGGCATCAAGGACGGCGCAGAGTTCGTCATCCCCACGATGGACTGAGTCCCTCGGTACCCGCGACGTAAGAGAGCATCCTTCGCATGACGATCATCACCGACAGCGGTCTCGACGCGGACGAACGCGTCATCGTCGAGACCGCCGCCGGGTTCGCGGCCAAGAAGTTGGCGCCTTTCGCCCTGGAATGGGATGAGGGCCACCACTTTCCGGTCGACGAACTCCGCGAGGCCGCCGAACTCGGCATGGCCGCCATCTACTGTTCCGAGGACGTCGGTGGCAGCGGTCTGCGCCGCCTCGACGGCGTCCGCATCTTCGAGCAGCTGGCCTACGCCGACCCCGCGGTCGCGGCCTTCCTGTCCATCCACAACATGTGCACGTGGATGGTCGACAAGTACGGCACCGCCGAGCAGCGCGAACAGTGGGTGCCGCGCATGGCCTCGATGGAGGCCGTCGCCAGCTACTGCCTCACCGAACCGGGCGCCGGATCGGATGCGGCCGCGTTGGCGACGCGTGCGGTGCGCTCCGGTGACGACTACGTTCTCACCGGCGTCAAACAGTTCATCTCCGGCGCCGGCGCCAGCGACGTGTACGTCCTGATGGCTCGCACCGGCGACAGCGGCCCTCGTGGCATCTCCACGTTCATCGTCGAAAAAGACACGCCCGGACTGAGTTTCGGCGCACAGGAGCGCAAGATGGGTTGGCATGCCCAGCCCACCGCGCAGGTCATCCTCGACGAGGTACGGGTGCCGGCCGCCAACCTGCTCGGCGGGCAGGAGGGGATCGGCTTCGGTATCGCCATGAACGGACTCAACGGGGGGCGGCTCAACATCGCCGCGTCGTCGTTGGGTGGGGCACAAGCCGCCTTCGACCGTGCGGCGAGCTACGTGGCCTCGCGCAAGGCGTTCGGCGGCGCGCTGATCGACGAACCGACGATCCGGTTCACCCTCGCTGACATGGCGACGTCGTTGGAGGCGTCGCGGTTGATGCTGTGGCAGGCCGCTTCGGCGCTCGACAACGACGCACCGGACAAGGTGGAGAAGTGTGCGATGGCCAAGCGCTTCGTCACCGACAACTGCTTCACCGTGGCCGACCAGGCGCTGCAACTCCACGGCGGCTACGGGTATCTCAACGAATACGGTCTGGAGAAGATCGTCCGCGATCTGCGGGTGCATCGGATACTGGAAGGCACCAACGAAATCATGCGTGTGGTGGTCGGCCGATCGATCGCCACGCGCTACCGGGACAACTGAACTCACAACCTCTCAGGAGATTCGACAATGACGACGATCGCCTTCCTCGGCCTCGGCAACATGGGCGGCCCGATGGCCGCGAACCTCGTGAAGGCCGGTCACACCGTGCACGGATTCGATCCGGTGCCCGAGGCGGTGAAAGCGGCGCAGGGCAACGGAGTCGACACGTTCCCGACCGCCGTGGAGGCGGTGGCCGCGGCCGAGGCGGTGATCACCATGTTGCCCAGCGGCGCCATCGTGAAGAGCCTCTACACCGAGATCCTGCCCGCGACCCAGACCGGTGCGCTGTTCATCGACAGCTCCACGATCTCCGTCGACGACGCCCGCGCCATCCACGAGCAGGCCACCGAGCACGGGTTCGCCCAGCTCGACGCCCCGGTCTCGGGCGGGGTGAAGGGTGCCACCGCAGGCACGCTGGCCTTCATGGTCGGTGGCGAGGACGAGGTGTTCAGCGCGGCTCGACCCACGCTGGAACCGATGGCCGGAAAGGTGATCCACTGCGGTGCGGCCGGTGCCGGGCAGGCGGCGAAGGTCTGCAACAACATGGTGTTGGCCGTGCAGCAGATCGCCGTCGGCGAGGCATTCGTGCTCGCGGAGAAACTGGGCCTGTCCGATCAGGCGCTCTACGACGTCATCACCGGCGCCACCGGCAATTGCTGGGCCGTGCAGACCAACTGCCCGGTACCCGGACCGGTCCCGACCTCGCCGGCCAACAACGATTACAAGCCCGGATTCGCCACCGCGCTGATGAACAAGGACCTCGGCCTGGCGCTCGACGCCATTGGCAGCACCGGCTCCCGCGCCCCGCTCGGCACCCACGCCGCGCAGATCTACAAGTCGTTCGCCGAACAGCACGGCGACCTCGACTTCAGCGCCATCATCAAGACCCTGCACTAGTCTTGATGGCGCCGGGCCCGCTCTCGCTCCGGGCCTCCTCGCTGCGCTCGTCGATCCTCACTCGGCGACCCGGACGCTTCGATGGCGCCGGGCCCGCTCTCGCTCCGGGCCTCCTCGCTGCGCTCGTCGATCCTCACTCGGCGACCCGGACGCTGGATCAATGTCCGTGAGCATCACCGCTCGTCGCCGTCGGCTGGATAATCCATCCGAGCAGGCTCAGCGGTGATCCGGATGGACACCGAAAGCAGATCCTGTCGTCAGAAGTCACCCGCGTTGTGCCGCAGCGACTGAATGGCTTTCACCATCGAGTCCATCTCGTCGTCGGTCATCCCGACCGCACCGAACACTTCCACGTTGAGCGTCGCGGTGGCATCCTCCACCGTGGAACGACCGAGATCGGTGATCTCCACCAGGGTGGTGCGTCCGTCGGTGGGGTGGGGGACGCGCCGGACGAGTTTCGCCTCTTCCAGCCGACGGATCGCGTGCGTCACGCTGGTGACGTGCACCTGCAGCCGATCACTCGCCTTGGTGATCGGTAGCGCGCCCTGTCGTGAAAAGGCCAGCAGGCGAAGAAGTTCGAAGCGCGAGAAACTCAGATCGTACGGACGCAGCGCTCCCTCTACGCGCGCCAGCAGGATCTGATGCGCTCGCATGATCGAGGTCACCGCGACCATCCCGTCGGCCACGTCCCCCCACCCGGCGTCCGCCCAGTTCTGTCGTGCCTCGGCGATCGGGTCGAAACGCATGCTGCGGCCTGCCATGCTCACACCCTATCGGCGATCGGCGCATCGGTAGGTCGCGGTTCCTCCCCCGGGTATCGTTTCACTCGCCAGCTGCCGCCGGGGAACGAACTGATACCCGGGGGAAGAACAATCGAGCGCGCGGTCCAGCGGGTCTCAGTGGCTGGGTGTGTGCTCCATGAGCATCTCGATGGCGCCGACGATGGTGTCGACCAGGCCGGCCACGGTGTGGTCGCCGAGCTCGCCGCGCTGCTCGTCGGATCGCATCATGATCACCGACTCCACCAGCCGGAACGGCAGCAGCGCGCGGGTGTCCGAGGCGGTGCCGAGCGCCGCCGTGGCCAGTGACTCGTACGCGCCGGCGAGTTCCTGGCGGGCGGCGCGGAACTCGCCGAACCGATCGTCGGCCAGCTCGGGTAGCAGATACAGGGCGCCGAGGTTCCAGCGCGCGGCGGCCAGCTGGGTGACGTCGTATCGGGCGAGATCCAACAGTCGGTGAAGCGGCGCCTCGTCGGCCTGCAGCAGCTCGCGGGCCCGCTCCACCGAAGGATCGACGGTGGTGGCGAGCAAAGCGGCGAGGATGTCGTCCTTGGTCTTGAAGTAGTGGTATAGCGACGCCTGCCGTACCCCGACCGCATCGGCGATCATCCGCGTCGACGTTCCGGTGTAGCCGTGTCGGGTGAACAGTTCGGCAGCCGCGTCGAGGATCTCCTCGCTGGCGGAATCTCCGTGCCGTCGTGGCTTGACCAGACGCGGTCGGCCCGGGCCGGCGGTGCCCGACGATGCTGACGGCCGCGACGCCATGAGGTCCTCGATTCTGCCTGTGTCGAGGTCTCGACACCCGACTGCATTCACCCTAACGCACCCATATTGCGGAGCCGACAGGCCGCTGACCTGCGCGATGTAACACACTTGTAGCGCGCGGTTGCATCTACGAAATAATTCTGTCACTTGATAGAAATTCGCGGAAGGTTATCTATCACCTGACAGATACGCCGCTCATCGTGGAGCCGACGCACAGACCTCAGCAGAGAGACGACGACAATGACCTCCACCGCCATCACGCCGCCGCCAGTGCCGCCCGAACCATCGGGAGGCGACGCCGACGACCTGTCGGAGTTCGGCTACGACCAGCAGCTGCATCGGTCGCTCGGCAAGTTCGCCTCGTTCGCCGCCGGCTTCTCGTTCGTGTCCATCCTGACGACGATCTTCCAGTTGTTCGGACTCGGCTTCGGCTTCGGCGGACCGGCCTTCTTCTGGACCTGGCCCATCGTCTACGCGGGCCAGTTCCTGGTGGCGCTGTGCTTCGCCGAGATCGCGGCGCGGTACCCGATCTCCGGCGCGATCTACCAGTGGTCGCGGCGGATGGGCGGCGAGGTGATCGGCTGGTTCGGCGGCTGGTTCATGATGATCGCCCAGATCGTCACCGCATCGGCCGCGGCCATCGCGCTGCAGGTGGTGTTGCCGTCGGTCTGGAGTGGGTTCCAGATCATCGGCGACGACCCCACCCTGACCAGCACCAGCGGCGCGGCCAACGCGGTCCTGCTCGGTTCGATTCTGCTGGTCATCGTCACCTCCATCAACTGTGTGGGCATCTCGTGGATGAGCCGTATCAACAACATCGGTGTCACCTGTGAGCTGGTCGGCGTGGTCGCCGTGGTGCTCGCACTGTTCACTCACGCCCAGCGCGGCCCCGACGTCGTCTTCGACACCGGCGTCCCCGGCCAGCAGCCCGGTTACATCTGGGCTTTCATCGTCTCCGGCCTGATGGCCGCCTACGTCATGGTCGGCTTCGGTTCGGCCGGCGAGCTCGCCGAGGAGACCCGCAACCCGCGTCGTGTCGCCCCGCGCACCATCCGGCTGGCGCTGACCGTGTCCGCGATCGGCGGCGGTCTGATGCTGCTCGGTGCGCTGATGGCGGCCCCGACGCTCGACGAACAGCTGGCCACCGGCGGCCTGCCCTACGTGCTCGACTCGGTGCTCGGCAGTTTCTGGGGCAAGGTGCTGCTGTGCGACGTCGCGGTGGCGATCTTCATCTGCACCCTGGCGATCCAGACCGCGTGCTCGCGGCTGATGTTCTCGATGGCCCGCGACGGTCGGCTGCCGTTCTCCAAGACGCTGGCGCATGTCAACGAGCGCACCGGAACCCCGATCGCGCCCGCGATCCTGATCGGGGTGCTGTGCATCGGCATCCTGCTCGTCAACGTCGGCAACTCGGCGATCTTCGCCACCCTGGCCAGCGTCTGCATCATCCTGATCTACCTCGCCTACCTGGCGGTGACCGGACCCATGCTGTACCGCCGGTTCCAGGGCTGGCCCACCGATCGGGCGGCCGTCGACGCAGAGGGCAAGAAGCTGTTCACCATGGGATGGTTCGGAATCGTCGTGAACCTGTTGGCCGTGCTCTACGGCATGCTCATGGTCATCAACCTCGCCTGGCCCCGGGCCGAGGTGTTCGACCCCGCGGGCGACATGCCGATCCTGCGGTGGGCCGGTCCGATCTGCATCGCCATCACCGTGCTCGTCGGCATCGCATGCTTCCCCCGCGGCAAGGAACATCCCAAGCCCGTCACCTCGCCGGTCTGAGATCCCGCGACCCGACCGCATCCCCTCAAGGAGTCACATCATGAGCACCATCACCCACGACGACGGCACCGCCACCACGGCGGGTGCCCGCGAACACGCCCGGTCGCAAGCCGGCACCATCACCGACTCGATGCCGGTGGTGCCCGCCGCCAACTGGCCCAACCCGCCTGCCGGTGTCGACGCCGACCGGCTGACCTGGGCGGAAACGGTACCCAGCGGTAGGTACACCAGCAAAGTGCTCGCCCGGGGTACGCGCCTGCGGCTGCGGGACATCACCGGCTCGGCCTGCGCGCACCTCTTGCTCTGGCGCGTCGATGCCCCCTGGGAGCGGCTCAATGTCGCCGACACCGTCAAGGTGCCCTGGCAGGCCTACCTGTCGACCGGCCACCCTCTGCTCAGCGACCAGGGACGTGCGCTGGCCACCGTCGTCGCCGACGACTCCGGTCACCACGACGCCCTGTGCGGCACCAGCACACTGGCCGGCAACATCGCGAAATACGGTGACGGACTGGCACATTCGGACACCCCGGCCGGACGCGAGCTCTTCACGCTCGCAGCGGCCAAACACGGACTCGCTGCCGCCGACGTGGCGCCGTCGCTGTCGTTCTTCCACGGTGTTGTCGTCGAATCCGACGGCACCCTGACCTCGAAGGGGTCGGCGGGGCGGGACAAATCGGTCGAGTTGATCCTGCACCTGCCGTGCGTGGTGGCCGTCGTCAACACCGCCCATCCACTCGATCCGTCGCCCACCTTCGACACCGGCCCGCTCGAGGTCGTGTCCTGGCGGGCCACCGGCGACCTCGACGACCTGTTGCGCAGCGTCGCCGACACCGACCCCGAATATCAGCGGGCGGTAGCGAACTCCGAAGACGTCTGGGCCGCAGCCCATTTCTGATCCGATACCCACCGTCCCGTCCGCTGGTCGAGTAGCCCACAGTGAGCGCAGCGAGTCCGGGACGTATCGAGACCAACCACCTGAACGGAAAGTTGCATGACCACCACCGAAATCCCCACCGACCCTCACGAGCTCGCCCTCGTCCCGGGAGAGATAGTCTCCGACGCTGTCATCGGTGACCGCGCCCCCTGGTCCGGCGTCGTCGCCGCCGGCGATGTGCTGACCATCGTCGACCTCTACGGCAACCAGGCCGTGGACACCCTGTTCTACGGCGGCCACGATCACACCGTCCGGTACTCGGCGCAGGCCACCATCGCCGCGCAGGGCAACATCTTCCTGACCACGGGCACCGTGATCCGGGACCAGGAGTCCAACGCGCTGATGACGATTGTCGACGACGAGGTCGGCAACCACGACACCCTGGGCGGAGCCTGTTCGCAGGAATCCAACACACTGCGTTACGGCCACCACGCCAAACACCAGCACGCGTGTGTCGAGAACTTCCTCATCGGTGGTGCGAAACACGACCTGGGTAAACGTGACCTGGTCGGCAACGTCAACTTCTTCATGAATGTGCCGGTGGACCCGGACGGCTCGCTGGGCATCGTCGACGGCCTGTCGGCGCCGGGCAAACGTCTCGCGCTGCGCGCCGAGGTCGACACCTTGGTGTTGATCTCCAACTGCCCGCAGATCAACAACCCCTGCAACGGATTCGATCCGACCGCGGTGCGCGTCATCATCACCCGTCCCTCGGCCTGACCGCCGAACTGCCTTCCAACACGAGGAGCTCGAAACCCATGGCCACCATCACCGTTCTCCGCGCGGGGCCACAGACAACGATCCAGGACTGGCCCGGTCGGATCGGCTACTGGAAAGTCGGCGTCCCGCCGTCCGGGCCGATGGACGACCTCTCGTTTCGGCTCGTCAACCAGGCGGTCGGCAACGGCGACACCGCCGCCGGTCTGGAGGCGACGATGATGGGACCCGCCCTGCGGTTCGACGCCCCTGCCATCGTCGCGGTGGGGGGCGCGCCCGCCCCGGTCACCGTGTCGGGACGTCCGGTCGCGCAGTGGGTTCCGGTACGACTCGACGCGGGTGATGTCCTCGATGTGGGTGCGGCCGCCGACCTCGGAATGCGTATCTACATCGCGGTGTCCGGCGGTATCGAGGCCGAGGACTACCTGGGGAGCCGATCCACCTTCACGATGGGCCGATTCGGCGGCAAGGACGGCCGCAAACTCGCCGACGGCGACGAGCTCACACCGGCCGACACCCCGACCGGGCGGTCGCGTCGCGTCCTGACCGACGAGCAGCCTGCCTTCACGCACAGCTGGGAACTCGGCGTGACGGTCGGACCGCACAGTGCGCCAGAGTTTTTCACGGCCGAGGACATCGACGACGTCTTCGCCACCGCGTATGAGGTGCACTTCAATTCCGACCGCACCGGTATCCGCCTTATCGGACCGAAACCGCGGTGGGCGCGCGACGACGGCGGCGAGGCCGGACTGCATCCGTCCAACATCCACGACAACGCCTACTCGGTTGGGGCGTTGGACTTCACCGGCGACACCCCGATCCTGTTGGGACCGGACGGCCCCAGCCTCGGCGGATTCGTTTGTCCGGTCACCGTGGTCGCCGCGGAACGCTGGAAGTTGGGTCAGCTCAAACCCGGTGACACCGTCCGCTTCGTCGCCGTGCGCAGTGAGCATGCGGCATCACCGTCCACGATCGGCCCGGGCCGACGGGCCGGGATGGTGAACGTGCTCTCCGCCGGCGGCGACCTCGACGACGGCATACTCGGCACCACCACGACCGCCGACGGGGCCACCACGGTCACTTATCGCCGCAGCGGCGATGACAACATCCTGGTCGAATACGGCGACATGCGGCTCGATCTCGCGTTGCGGGCCCGCGTGCACGCACTCAGCGAGCGCATCGCCGCCGAGCGGCCGGCCGGTCTCATCGACCTCACCCCGGGTATCAGGTCCCTGCAGGTCAAGGTGGACCCCGATGTGTGGTCGCAGCGCGACGTGCAGCACTGGCTGACCGAGTGTGAGAGCCAGTTGCCGGCCGCCGAGGACCTCGTGGTCCCGAGTCGTGAGGTGTCGTTGCCGCTGTCGTGGGACGACCCGGCCACCCGGGAGGCCATCGAACGTTACATGCTCGGTGTGCGCGCCGATGCGCCGTGGTGCCCATGGAACATCGAGTTCATCCGTCGGATGAACGGACTCGACTCGGTCGACGATGTCCACCAGATCGTGTTCGACGCGAGCTATCTGGTCCTGGGGCTGGGCGACGTCTATCTCGGTGCGCCGGTGGCGGTTCCGCTCGATCCGCGACATCGGTTGGTCACCACCAAATACAATCCGGCGCGTACCTGGACGCCGGAGAACGCGGTCGGCATCGGCGGTGCGTACCTATGTGTCTACGGTATGGAGGGGCCGGGCGGCTACCAGTTCGTCGGCCGTACCACGCAGGTGTGGAATCACCGCCACCCCGAGCCGGCACCCGGTTTCGACGCCGAGCACCCGTGGCTGCTGCGGTTCTTCGACCGCATCAGTTGGTACCCGGTGAGCGCCGACGAGTTGCTCGACATGCGTGCCGACGTGGCCGCCGGTCGCGGCGACAGTATGCGGATCACCGAGGGCAGCTTCTCGTTGGCCGAACATCAGGCTTTCCTCGATGTCAACGCCGGCGCCATCTCGGCCACCCGATCGGCGATGGTGTCCGCTCGCGACCAGGAGCGCGAACGCTGGTCTCAGCAGGGAGAATTCGCGGCACGTGGTGGCGCCCAGAACATCGAACAGGGGAAGGTCGCATGACTCGCATCGACGACATCTACCGCCGGATCGCCGACGCCGACCGGCCCGAGGTGTTCATCACGCTCCGCCCGCGCGAGGAGGTGGCTGCCGAGTTCGCCGCCTCGGCGGGCAGCGGTCTGCCGCTCGCGGGCGTGGTCCTCGCCGTGAAGGACAACGTCGATGTGGCCGGGCTGCCGACCACTGCCGCATGTCCCGGGTATGGCTACCACCCGGACGTCGATGCGCCGGCAGTCGCCGCGCTGCGGGCGGCCGGGGCGGTGGTGATCGGCAAGACCAACCTCGACCAGTTCGCCACCGGACTCGTGGGAACCCGCAGCCCCTATGGCGCGGTGCGGGATTCCCGACGACCCGAACACATCTCGGGTGGTTCCAGTTCGGGCTCGGCGGTCGCGGTGGCGCTCGGCTTCGCCGACATCGCCATCGGCACCGACACCGCCGGGTCGGGACGTGTGCCCGCCGGGCTGCAGGGCATCGTCGGTGTCAAGCCGACGCTAGGGGTGGTCTCCACCGAGGGGGTGGTGCCGGCATGTGAGAGCTATGACACGGTGACCATCTTCGCCGCGTCCCTCGGCCTGGCCGATCGGGCGATGGCCGCGATGGCCGTGGGGACCGGGCCCCGGCCGTACGGCCCGGCGAGCCGATTGGCTGCACCGGAACAACCGACCATCGCGGTTCCGGCCGAACTGCCGGAGCTCGACGATGCCTGGCGTGCAGCGTTTGCCGATGCCGTTGCCACTGCCGAGGCGGCCGGACTGCGGATCAAGCACATCGACTTGACGCCGTTTCTGGCCGCCGCCCGACTGCTGTACGAGGATGCGCTCGTGGCCGAACGCGCGCACGCCGTCGGCGGGTGGTTGCGTGGCGCAGACGAGTCCGCCGGACTAGACCCAGTCGTCGCCGGGATCATCGGCGCCGCAGACAGGTTCAGTGCCGTCGACCTGCTGGCGGCGCGGTCCCGGCTCGCGACGCTGCGACGTGAGGCAATGGCCGAACTCGGTGACGCGGATGCGCTGATGGTGCCCACCGCGCCGGCCCACCCCAGTCTGGCCGAGGTGGCCGCCGACCCGGTGGGCGTGAATTCCCGGATGGGTACCTACACCAATTTCTGTAACCTCTTCGATCTGTGCGGTGTCGCCGTGCCTGCGGGAACCGTTGACGAAACAGACGGAACACAAGCGCAATTCGGCATCACGCTGCTCGCTCGTGCGCACGAGGATGCCGTCGTGATGGATCTGGCCAGGCGATTCGGCGCCGAGAATGCCTGTGCGGCATGGCCGGAGTCCGTTGCGCCGAGTGTGGAGCTCGCGGTGTTCGGTGCCCACATGCGCGGTGGCCCGCTGACGCATGAGTTGTCCGAGCGTGGAGCGCGGTGGGCTGGGGAGGTGACCACTGCGGACTGCTACCGGTTGGTGGCGCTGGACACCGTTCCCGCCAAGCCGGGATTGGTGCGGGATCCGGACGGCGGATACGAGATCGCCGGCGAAGTGTGGGTGATGTCCCCGAATGCCCTGGGCGAGTTTCTTGCTGCGCTGCCGGCCCCGATGATGCTGGGCAGCGTCGAACTGTCCGACGGCCGATGGGTCGTGGGATTCGGATGCGCCGCCGACGCCGCCGAGCGAGGGGAGCGCTTGACCCGCACCCGGTGGTAAACGCGCGGCGTGTCGGTCCCGGCCCAGGTGATGGCCGCTGTTTGAGTCCGTTGAACATTTCTTTGAAATCGCACACCGCACGATTCGGACATGGTTCAATGAGCGCGCTCACATCTGGTGGACAGGGGATTGGGACGGATGACCAACATGGGCGGCAACGGAATTCGGCGTTCGCAGAAGGTGGAACGACGACGCAACCGCAAGCAGAAACGCCACGGTGTCACCGCCGGGGTGGCCGCCTTGGCAACCGTCGCCGCGGTTGGTGTGGGGCAGATGGTGGTGCCGGCGCAGGCTCAGGCAGACATCTTCGACGATATTGACCTCATCGAGTCGATCAATTTGAATCCCGCGGCGAGCCTGGGTGAGGTCATCGGCACGATCGTCAACAACCCCGCATCGCAAACTGCGCTGGACCAATGGCGGATTCAGGGCTGCGCGAGCGGAGGAGTGAGCGGTGGGGCCGACTGCCAGGAATCCACGGGTACCGGTATCGCGATTGTCTTGCCGGGAGAACTCGAGCTGGCACCGCGTGTCGTGTTCGTACCGATCCAGAGCGCCGTGAACGATCCTTTCGTTCAGAGTCTGCTCGAATTTCTCGGAATTGAGAACGCGACGATCGACGACGCGCTCGAGCCAGAGGGCTCTGCGACGGTGATCGGCAGTGGATTCCAGTTCGCGATGGCGTCCACGGGCGGCAATGCCACCGCGGTGTCCTACCTACCGCTGAGCCTGGCGACCGCGGGCGCCAGCGATGGGCGCACCGCCTACGCGTTCGCGATCGTTGGAATGGCCAACGCGTGGACCACCGACGACATCCCGGTGACCATCCTCGGGCTCGACACCGGCGTCGACATCCCCGGTATCCAACAGGTCAGCTGCTACGGCGGCCTGACCGGTGCGTACGCAGAGGAGGTGGGTGCCTGCGCGAACGTACTGGGCACCTTCGACTTCCGGTGGTCACAACCAAACGGCGAGGTCCAGTTCGCGCTGACCGATCCGTCGGCGGTGCTCACCGATCCGTCGGGCGTCTTCTCTCAGGTCATCACCCAACTGCTCAACGGCGAACCCTTCACCCTCAGCAAGGACTTCGCCCGGCTGAGCTTCGCCGGGGACTACGACCTGCTCAGCGGCAACTTCGTCCGCTTCACCAGCGACTATGGGACGCAGGAATCGACCACCATCAACTGGCTCGGTCAGCAGCTCACGCTCAACCCGATGGTCACCGTCAACGGACAGCAACGGCCGAACCATCTGGGCTTACCGATCCTGGCCCTCGGTGAACTCGACACCGGTGAGATCGTGCCCGTCCTGCACATCCCTGACATCGAATTCCCGTTCGGTATCCCGTCGGCCGGTCCGTTCGTCATTCCCGACACCAGTTCGTCGATGACGTCGACCGCTACTCTCGCGGCGAGCGAGACCGAGGCGCCGACGATGCAACAGATTGCCGCGCTCAGCGAGCCGGCCCAGGTCGAGCCGGAGTCCGCTGCCGACGAGACCGAAGAGTACGTCGGCAAGCACCGGATCGCCGACGTAACGCCCGAGTATGTCGGCAAGCATCGCGCCGACGATGCTTCCGACACCATCGCCGATTCCGCCACCGCCGGGGCGCCAACGGAGTCGGCCGAACCCGGCGACGGTGCCGCAGACGATACCGACAGTGCGGAGGCCGACGCCTCCGACACCGACGCCTCAGACGCCGACCCGGCCGACACCGGGTCCGCTGATAGCACCGACGACACCGAGTCCGACGCGGATTCCGATTCCGGTGACAACTCCGCGGACGGAGGTGACGCGGGTTCGTCGTCGGTCGACGAGGGCTGACGCCGCGGCGTCATCGGGGATGGCCGCTCTCCTTGGCTACAGTGGAGGAATCGATCAGTTTCACCTGACCGGCCGCACCAAGGAGGAGCCATGGCGGTAGATCCAGCGAAACGTCAAGCGGTGTCGGAGGTCGTACGTCAGCATCCCGGGATGGCGGTGGCCGCGGTGTCACCGGCGATCGTGGTGTTCGCGGTGCTCTGGTTGGTTCTCGGGTTCTGGCCTGCGCTGATCATCGGCCTCGTGGCCGGGGGCGCCGGCTACTACTTCCTGACCCGTCAGCGGTAACCCCCGAGCAGCGACTGACCCCAGAGCGACCAAACCCGAGCAACGACCAACCCCGAGCGACCAACGCAGAGGAGCAATGGCCACCCGCGTCGACAGTTGGATCTGGGCGATCCGGCTCACCAAGACCCGATCAGCGGCGGGTGCGGCGTGCCGCGGTGGGCACGTCCGTGTCAACGGCGTCACCGCGAAGCCGGCACAACCGGTCACCATCGGCGACGAGGTGCGCGTCCGCTTGCACGGGCACGAACGGATCGTCGAGGTGACCAAACTGATCGCCAAGCGTGTGTCCGCGCCCGCGGCGGCCGAATGTTTCATCGACCGCAGCCCACCACCGCCGCCACGCGAGGTCCTGGCCAGTCAGCCCCGACGCGACCGCGGCGCCGGTCGGCCCACCAAACGCGAACGCCGTGAGTTGGACCGTCTGCGGATGCGCGGCGGCTTCCTCATCGCGACGGTGGCGATCGTCGCTGTCGTGCTCACCGGGTGCTCGGGTGGCTCCGGTGACTCCGACGACCCGGCATCGCCCAACACGCCTGAGGCGCCGGCGCAGGCCGGAGCAGGGCCGTTCTTCGGTGAGTGTGGCGGGCTGACCACCGAGGAGGTCACCCGGATCACGAAGTTCGCGGGCCTGTCCAACACGGTCAACAACCCATCGGTGTGCGAATGGGACAGCAGCGGTGACCGCACCGGCGCCGTCACCTCGTTCAACTGGTACCGCGGTTCGCCGATCGGGCGCGAACGCGCCACCGAGCAACTGTCCCGCGAATCGACCAAGGACGTCGAGATCGACGGGCACCGTGGATTCATCGCCTCCGACGTCGGCATCTGCGAAATCGGCATCGCGTTCGGCGCCGACTTCTTCGAATGGTCGGTGAGCGCCGGTACGCAGGCGCTCCTCGGTGAGCAGCCACCGCCGACCGAACAGATCTGCGACGCTGCCCGCGAGCTGTCGCGCCTGTCGATCGAGCGGGCGTCATGAGGCGCCGGCTTCTCGCGGTCCTCGCCGCGGTGCTGATGAGCCTGGGGATGGCGACCGGCTGCAGCGTCGACGGCACCCCGGTCGCCGTTGGCGCCGCCGACGATCAGCAGCCCGGCAACGTCGACACTGACCAGTTCGACAATCTGCTGCTCGAATGCTCGGTGTTGTCCCCGATGCAGATCGCCGACGCGGTGGGCGGGACGGTGGCCCGGGGCACCTTCAACGGCGCCATCTGCCGATGGATCGTCGAGGGCACCACCACCGCCGGTGTCACCTTCAACTGGTTCGAGTGGGGCGATCCGAACGTCGAGAAGGACACCGCCAAGGAACTCGGTTACCAGACCGAGAACATCAAGGTCGCCAGCCAGGCCGCGTTCACGCAGCGTGACCCGGATCGGCCGGCCGTCTGCGGGGTCACCGCACGCGCACCGAGCCGGGGCGTCTACACCTGGTGGGTCGAACCCCGCACGTCGGCGGTACCGGCCGACCCGTGCGCGGCCCCGATCAAACTGATGGAGTTGCTGCTCAGCGGTGGTCAGTGACGGGTGCGGCTCAGACCGGTATGACCCGGACCAACTCGTCGATACCGACGAAGTCCGCCGGATTGCGCGTGTAGAGATGCGCGTCGTGGGCATGTGCGGTGGCCGCGATGAGTAGATCCAGCGAGCGTGCGCGAGGTTGCCGGCCCGCCTCGAGTACGGCAGCAGCCACTTTGCCGTATGCGGCTGCAACCGCCTCGTCGACCGGCAGCGCATCGAAGGATCGCTCGATGATCAGTAGCCGCCGCAGTCGCTCGGCCCGCGACGTTGCGTCTTTGGCAACGAGCACACCGAAGTGCAGTTCTGCCACCGTGATGGCGCTCAACGCCAGCTCGCCTGCGAGCGCTCCAACATCGGGGGCGAGAACCACGCTGGTATCAAGAATCGCCCTCACCGAGGTAGCCACGGATCACCGACAGCGTGATCGATGGTCTCGCGGTCGGTAGCCCAGTCGGCGTCGGCGGGACCGGCGAACAGGTCGCGGATGTCGTGCCACCGGCGCCAGGCTCGCGGGGCCGCAGGGACGAGGCGAGCACTCGGACGACCTGACACCGTGATGGTGATCTGTTCGCCGGCCTCGACTCGTCGCACCAGCTCAGAGGCGTCTTGGCGCAGTTCGCGCAGTCCCACGGTCGTCATCAGTACAGTGTAGCGCTTGTGCTACCTCACCGTCCGGTTCTTCACCCCGGCGGCAGCTTCGTCACCGACACCGTCGCAGCCACCACCAGCTCGCCGTCAGCGTCGGGGATCAGCATCCACACCAGGAGACGGTCGGCCTCGCGCACGCGGCGCAGGGTGATGGACACACCCGGCGTGATCGGCCGAAGATATTCGATCACCGCGCGGTGCGGAACGTCGGCGAGGTCGGGATGCTCGACCAGCTCGTCTTCGACCGCCTCCAGATACGCCGCGTTGTTGAGGTGTTTGAACGGGTCGAAATCGGTGATGCGCAGGACATGGATGCGGTCGGGCAGGGAGACCTCGTCGGCCGCGGGCGCCTTGTCCGGGTTCATCGACCGCCAGCGCAGCCGGTGCTCGTCGGTCATCGACGACAACATCTCGAGCATCTCGTCGCTGATCCGCGACGGCATCCCCTGATCGTTGACGTTGATCCAGAAGGCCTCGGTCTCGATCAGGCCCGGTTCCCGTGGCTCCGGATTGAACCGATTCGTGTCGTGCTCGGCCGTGAGACGCACTCGCATGTTGGTCCAGCGAGTCGACAGCGCGCCGCACCACCGTTGCGCGGTGACCGTCGCGGGCCACGAGATGGGTCGGATGACGTCGATGACGGTGCGTCGCACGATCCAGAAGGGATCGCTGTGGCTGTAGTCGGTGGCCTCGATGTTGTCGTTTGCTACATCCTGCAGGTAGCGCGCCACCGCGTCGAGTCGTAGCCGCATCTGCTGGTCGATGTCGCCGGTGCGGACTCGGTAGGCGACTTCGAAGTGCCGTGCACCATCCTTTCGATCCCGCAGTGGTTGGCTGTCCATCCCGCTGGGTGAGGCGCTCACTCGGTCCCTACTTTCGGCCGCCGGTATCTTTACAGTTAAGATACTCAGGACGGAAAAACTAGAACACGTTCCACGTGTCGGATTTCGAGGAAACAGCAGATGGCGCATGTGATCACCCGACCATGTTGCAACGACGCCAGTTGTGTCAGCGTGTGTCCGGTCAACTGCATCCACCCCACTCCGGACGAACCGGAGTTCTTCACCGCGGAGATGTTGTTCATCGATCCGGAGACCTGCATCGATTGCGGTGCGTGCATCGACGAGTGTCCGGTCGAGGCGATACTGCCCGATGACCAGCTCGAAGAGCGTGACGAGCCGTACCTGCAGATCAACGCCGACTACTACAAGGACCACGACGTCGAAGGTGGGTTGGTGCCCCCCAAGAAGGCGCCGCAGTTGCCCGACGGAGAGCTGCATGTCGCGATCGTCGGCGCCGGGCCGGCAGCGTTCTATGCCGCCGAGGAACTCGTGCGCAAACCGCAGGTGAAGGTCGACATGTTCGATCGGCTGCCCACCCCGTACGGTCTGGTCCGCGCCGGCGTCGCGCCCGATCACGCCCCCACCAAGGGGGTCGAGAAGACGTTCGCGGCCACCGCGGCCAAACGGAACTTCCAGTACTTCCTCAACGTCGAGGTGGGCAAGCACATCACCCACGCCGAGCTCGCCGAGCGCTACCACGCGGTGATCTACGCCGTCGGCGCCGCGACCGACAAGCGGCTCGGCATCGAGGGCGAAGACCTCTCCGGTTCGATCCCCGCCACCGAGTTCGTCGCCTGGTACAACGGCCATCCCGATTACGCCGACCTCGACGTCGACCTGTCTTCGGAACGGGCGGTGGTGATCGGCAACGGCAACGTCGCCCTCGACGTCGCCCGCATCCTGGTGAGCGATCCCGAGGAGTTGGCAAAGACCGACATCGCCGACCACGCGCTCGCCGCGTTGCGGGAGTCCAATGTCCGGGAGGTCGTCCTGCTGGCCCGGCGCGGTGTCGCGCAGGCCGCCTACACCAACAGCGAGTTCCTCGCGCTCGGTGACGTCGAGGGCGTCGACGTGGTCATCGACCCCGACGACCTCGTTCTCGATGCCGCCACCGAGGCGGCGCTCGACGACGACACGCTCGACTCGACCATCGCCACCAAGATCCGGCTGGCCCGCGAGTTCGCCGAACGACCCACCGCCGACGGCAACCGTCGCATCGTGTTCCGCTTCCTGGTCTCGCCGGTGGAGATCGGCGGCGATGGACATGTCGAGTCGCTGACCTGCGTGCGCAATGCCTACGCGCCGGGCACCGAGCGGATCGCGGTCACGCCGACCGACGAGCGCTTCGAGTTGACGACCGGTGTGGTGCTGCGGGCCATCGGCTATCGCGGTGTGCCGGTGATGGACTTGCCGTTCGACGAGGTCAAGGGTGTGGTGCCCAATGCGGACGGGCGGGTGCAGGCGGTGGCCGATGGCGACGTCATGCCCGGCCTGTTCGTGACGGGTTGGATCAAACGAGGCGCGACCGGGGGGATCGGGATGAACCGGATATGTGGGCAGGAAACCGCGGAGGCGGTGCTGCGCGACTTCGTCGACGGCGCTCTGCCTGCGCCGACCGTGGTGCGTGACGATGTCGCCGACATCGTCTCCGATCGGGGTGCGCGACGAATCGATCTGGCGGGCTGGAAGGCGATCGACGCCGCCGAGCGCGACGCGGGCAAATCTGCCGGTCGCCGCCGCGTGAAGATCGTCGCGGTCACCGAGTTCGAGACCGCCGCCGGCATGGAACCGGTGTAAGGGATGCGCGTCGCACTGCTGTCGTATCGCAGCAAGCCGCACTGTGGCGGCCAGGGGGTCTACGTCCGGCATCTGTCCCGTGAGCTCGCGCTGCTCGGACACGAGGTCGAGATCTTTTCCGGCCAGCCCTATCCCGAGCTCGACCAGGTGGCCATCGACGCCGGGGTGAAGCTCACCAAGGTGCCCAGCATGGCGCTCTATGACGAACCGGACCCGTTCCGCACGCCGCGGCCCGGGGAGTACCGCGACTGGATTGACGCCCTCGAGGTCGGTTCGATGTGGACGGCGAGTTTCGGTGAGCCGCTGACGTTCAGCCTGCGGGTGGCGCGGATGCTCAGACAACGGCGCGACGATTTCGACATCGTGCACGACAACCAATGTCTCGGTTACGGTCTCCTCGACATCCAGAAGGCCGGTTTCCCACTGATCGCGACGATCCATCATCCGATCACCCGCGATCGCACGCTCGCGGTGAAAGCCGCCAAGGGCTGGCGCAAGATCACCGCATGGCGCTGGCATTCCTTCCTGCGGATGCAGGGTCGGGTATCTCGACGCATTCCGGAGCTGCTGACGGTGTCTCGCAGCAGTGAGGTGGACATCCGCAAGGCCTTCGACATCCCGTCGGGCCGCATCACCACGATCCCGCTCGGGGTGAACACGGCGGTGTTCAAGCCGGGTGTTGAGCGCGTGCCCGGTCGGATCGCCTGCGTCGCAAGTGCGGACGCGCCATTGAAGGGCGTCTCGTATCTCCTGGAGGCAGTCGCCAAACTCAGCGCCGAACGCGCCGTCGAACTCGTGTTGGTGTCCAAATTGGACCCGAACGGCCCGTCGGCCAGAATGATCGACGATCTCGCCATCCGGGACAAGGTGCGGGTGGTCTCCGGTCTCGAGGACGAGGAGATGGCCGATCTGCTCGCCTCCGCCGAGGTCGCTTGTGTGCCCTCGCTGTACGAGGGATTCTCGCTGCCCGCGGTGGAGGCGATGAGCTGCGCCACGCCGCTGGTCGCCACACGGGCGGGCGCGATTCCCGAGGTCGTCGGAACCGGCGAGGAGGCCGCGATGCTGGTGCCGCCGCGCGACTCGGGTGCGCTGGCGCAGGCGATCGAACGGCTGCTCGACGACGCGGAGCTGCGCAGTCGACTCGGTGAGGGGGGCCGCCGCCGGGTGGAGGAACGCTACAGCTGGGCGGCGGTCGCCGCGAAAACCGCGGCACACTATGAGACAGTGCTGCAGCGGGTCGGCGCCGAACAGAGCGGCTCGGGACTCACCACTGCGCGGTGACCTGGCGCGCCGAAGGCCGTTCGCGCGACACCGGATCGACACAAAGGAGAAGAACGCGTGCTGACAGTGGATTTCGACCGCCTGGGGGTGGGTCCGCAGACCAAGGCGATCGACATCGGGGCGGGACAGGGCCGGCACTCCTTCGAGATGTTCCGCCGTGGCGCGGACGTCATCGCCTTCGACCAGTCCGAGCAGGACATGGCCGACGTCGCCGAGATGTTCGACGCGATGATGGCCGAAGGCCATGTGCCCAGCGATGCCAAGGCGCGCGCCGAGGTCGGTGACGCGCTGCGGCTTCCATACGCCGACAACAGCTTTGACGTGGTCCTCATGTCGGAGATCCTCGAGCACATCCCGAGTGACGAGGCCGCGATCGCCGAGATGGTGCGCATCCTCAAGCCCGGCGGCGTCGGCGCAGTGACGGTGCCGAGGTACTGGCCGGAGAAGGTGTGCTGGGCGCTATCGGACGAGTATCACGAGGTCGAGGGTGGGCATGTGCGCATCTACAAGGCGTCCGAACTCGCCGGCAAGTTGACGCAAGCCGGCCTCGAGGTCACCGGTACCGATCACGCACATGCTCTGCACGCGCCGTACTGGTGGATCAAATGCGCTGTGGGCGTGGAGAACAACGACAACTTCCTGGTCAAGGGCTATCACCAGCTGCTGGTGTGGGACATGATGAGCAAGCCGTGGCTGACCCGAGTCGGTGAGCAGGCACTCAACCCATTCATCGGCAAGTCGGTCGCGTTGTACCTGCGCAAGCCGGGCAACGCCGGCGCCGACGCCGCGGGCAGGTGACACCGCAACCGGCGATCGCAGGGGTACTGACCGCCGAGCAGGTCGACGCCACGGGTGCCGCGATCGCGGCGATGCAGGAGGATTCCGGGGCGCTGCCGTGGTTTCCGGGTGGTCAGACCGACCCGTGGGACCATGTGGAGTCGGCGATGGCACTGTCGGTGACCGGTCGGATCGCCGAGGCCGAAGCGGCCTATGCGTGGTCGCAGCGGCATCAGCGCGAGGACGGGTCGTGGCCGATCCGGATGATCGAGGGTCGCGTGCAGGACCCGAACATCGACAGCAACTTCTGTGCCTACATCGCGGTCGGGGTGTGGCATCACTATCTGATCACCGGTGACACCGCGTTTCTCGACGAGATGTGGCCGACGGTGTGGTCGGCGATGGATCTGGTGATGAAGTTCCAACGTCCCGACGGCGCGTTCCGCTGGGGTGGCGATCATCGCACCGGCGCGATGTTCGACCAGGCCCAGATCACCGGTAATGCCAGTATCTTCCAGGCCATCGACTGTGCCTTGCGGATCGCCGACGAGATGGGGCAGCCGGAATCATCGTGGGCGACCGCACATGCCGCGCTCGGCAACGTCATCCGTGAGCGCCCGGAGAACTTCGAGCCGCCGTCAGATCATTCGATGGACTGGTACTACCCGATCCTCGGTGGTGCTGTGCGCGGACGTGCGGGTCAGGAGCACATCGCCCGCCGCTGGGACGAATTCGTGGTGGGGGGATTGGGTATCCGGTGCGTCGACCACCGGCCGTGGGTCACCGGGGCGGAGACGTGTGAGCTGGCGCTGGCGCTCGACGCGCTCGGGGACACCGCAGACGCCATCACACTGGTCGAATCCATCCAGCATCTGCGCGACCCCGACGGCTCCTATTGGACGGGACTGGTGTTCTCCGACGGGAAGCGCTGGCCGGTCGAGAAGAGTTGCTGGACGTCGGCGGCCGTGGTGCTGGCGGCCGACGCGATCAGCCGGACAAGCGCCGGCGAAGGAATTTTCCGCGACGTCCGGCAAACCCTGGTCCTCGGGCAGGAAGTCACCTAGACTGGTGTCCAGTCAGCCGTCCAAGGTGTGGGCGGCCGCGATCGCCACGTCGCGCGGGAGGGTCCATGGAATTCGGAATCGTGCAGTTCACCAGCGACCGTGGGCTGAAGCCCCAGGTGCTGGCCCCGTTGATCGAGGAGGCCGGCTTCGCGTCGTACTTCGTGCCCGAGCATGGACACATCCCGACGCGGCGCGATGCGGCCCACCCGCAGACCGGCGACGAGACACTGCCCGACGATCGCTACATGCGCACCCTGGACCCCTGGACCTCGCTGGCCGCTGCGGCCGCGGTGACCGAACGGATTCGGCTGGCCACTGCGGTTGCGTTGCCGGTCCAGTCCGATCCGATCACGCTCGCCAAGACGCTTGCGACGCTGGACCACATCTCGGGTGGACGCCTCACCTTGGGCGTCGGATTCGGCTGGAACCTCGACGAACTCGCCGATCACAACGTGCCACCGAAGCGTCGCCGGACGATGCTGCGCGAGTATCTCGAGGCGATGCGCGCGCTGTGGACCGACGAGGAAGCCGAATACCACGGCGAGTTCGTCGATTTCGGTACCAGCTGGGCGTGGCCGAAACCCCAACAGCACATCCCGACCCTGGTCGGTGCGGCCGGCAACGAAAAGAACTTCAAGTGGATCACGCGCAGCGCCGACGGATGGATCACCACTCCGGGTGAGGACGACATCGAGGGCTCCGTGACCCTGCTCAAGCAGATCTGGTCCGATGCGGGGCGGGCCGGCGATCCGCAGATCGTGGTCCTCGACTTCAAGCCGGTCGCTGAGAAGCTCGAGAAGTGGCGTGAGATCGGCGTGACCCAGGTGCTCTACGGACTGCCCGACGACAGCGTTGAGCGGGCGAGTGGGTACCTCGCGAAACTGGCCGGCAAGCTCGGGCTCACGTCCGTCGGCGTCTGATCCGGACCCCCAAGCCCTGCCTGGGGTTGCGTCCCAACCACTGGTCGGGTCGCGCTCTGTACTGCTGGTTGGGTCGCGCTTTGTACTGCTGGTTGGGTCGCGCTTTGTACTGCTGGTTGGGTCGCGCTCTGTTCTGCTGGTCGGGTCGCGCTCTGTACTGCTGGTCGAGTAGTCGCGAGGCGCTAGGAGGCTGCTGAAGAAGTGGTCTGTGTGCGGCTGGCCGTCGGTAATGCTGGGTCTGTTGATCACGGGCGAGTGTTGCTCGGGCGCTTGCC
>NZ_JBITWL010000033.1:0-19542 GCF_044543825.1 Gordonia sp. NPDC062954
GACGCAGGTCAGTGAATGCCTCACGCCCACAACACAACCAGGCATTCATACACCACAACCCCACCCGCCCGACAACCCATCCACGGATTCAGGCTGAGGAGCGAGGCGCTAGCCGAGCGTCACGAAGGGCCCTTCGTGACGGCCCTCCGCAAGCTCCGGGCCTCCTCAGGGAGCGGTGGCGGGTTCCCGTGCGTCTGTGGCGCGGAGCCCAACGTGCTCCCTGAGGAGCGAGGCGCTAGCCGAGCGTCACGAAGGGCCCTTCGTGACGGCCCTCCGCAAGCTCCGGGCCTCCTCAGGGAGCGGTGGCGGGTTCGCGTGCGTTCGTGGCACGGAGCCAACTTGCTCCCTCTAGGGAACGGTGGCGGATTCCCGTACTTCTGTGGCGCCGAGCCCAACCTGGTCCCTGAGGAGCGAGGCGCCAGCCGATGGTTAACTGTCGGTCTCGCACCGCGCCAGCTCGTTGCGGGCAGCAGCGAGCGCGTCGCGGGCACTGTCGAGAGAGGCGGTGGCCAGCCGGGACTGCTCCTCGGCCGCGTCGACCTGGCGCACCGCGAAACGTAACTCGTCGTCGCGCTGTTCGAGCTCGGCTCGCAGTCGGTCGCGCTCCGCGGTGAGGTTGTCGACATGTGCGCGGGCTGCGGCCACTTCTTCGTCACGTTCGGTGACGGCAGCAGTGGCCGACCGTTCGATCTCCTCGGCCTCCGCGAGGGCCTGACGCGCCCGCCGCAGATCTTCGGCCTCGGCGGTTGCGCTCGCCGATTTCGCAGCATCGGGGGCAGTGCGGTCGGCGCGGTCGGCGCCCGGTTCGTCGGCGGCGTCGGGTACCAGGAAGACCCCCGCTGGCCCGAAGCCGCTGTATTCGGCTGCGGTGACCAGACTCCCGCGCCGCAGCAACTCGGCGACCTCGTCGTCGGCGACCGCGGCACGCAGCGACTGTCCCACTTCACGGATCGCGTTGTCCGACAGCGTGACTCCCTGGTCCCGAGTGTCGCGCTGGATCGATGCCACACATTCGGCGATCAGTGCCTGTCGACGGCCGGCCAACTCACGCAACCGATCTGCCGAGGACCGGCGCTGCGCCGCAAGCAGGTCGGCCGCCAGGTCGAGCAACGCGGTGACCCCATCGGGATCGGTGCGCACCCACTGGTTGATCGCCCAGGCGACCTGGGTGGGCCGTCGTAGCGAAGTGATCTGTTGCGCCAACCCGCGGTCACCGGCGGCCTTCGCCGCACGGGCGAGCGCAGTGCGCCGCGCGACGAAATCTCCGGGCGGCAGCCCGTACAGTTCGTCGGTCACCTCGTCGATGGTCATCGGCCGATCTCCGTCTCGGGGGCCAGGAACGGTCCCGGCGGCCCGGTCATCACTTCGCTTTCACGCGCACACCTCATCAGTACCGCATCGGCCGGCTCGGGCACAGGCAGGGCGGCAGCCGATGTCCCCTACCCTGGGCGCCATGGGTGCAACAACGCGAGTGAACACCTCTCTGTCCATTCTCGCGGTCGCAGGTGCGATCGCCCAGATCCTGGCTCCCGTGGTCCCGTTCGCGGGTGTCGGCGCCTCTCCCAACGAGTCGACGGTCGACCTGCTGATCACCCCCGCCGGGTACACCTTTTCGATCTGGAGTGTCATCTATCTGTTGTCGCTGGTGTTCGCCGGGATGGTCGTGCTGACGCGGTCCACCGGCACCGACGCGCCGGCCCGCGTCACCGCCGACGTCTCCGTCGCGTTCTTCGGCGCCGCAGTCTGGATCCTGTTCTCGGCAGCCGAATGGCAGTGGGTCACCTCGATCGTGTTGACAATCATGACCGTGGCCCTCGTCGACGCCGCACGGCTGGTTGCAGGTCCGCGAGACCCCGAAACCCCGGCGTGGCGTGCCACTCTCACCCGGGTACTGGTCGGCATCTACGCCGGCTGGGCCACCGCTGCGGTGTTCCAGAACTGGGCGTCGGATGCGGCCGACGCGGGTGCCGACGCCGACGCTGTGGGGTGGCAGATCGTCGTGCTCCTGGTGGCCGCGGTCTTCGCCACGATCATCACCCTCTTCCTCGGTGGCGTGCTGATCGGCTATCCCCTGACGGTGATCTGGGCACTGATCGGCATCATCGCGACCTCCGGCGGTGAGACTCCAACGGTCACCGGTGTGTGCCTGGCCACGATCTTCGTCCTGATCATCTCCACCGGGATCTCGATGTACGCAGCACGATTGCGCACCCGCGCCGCCTGACGCGGCGACCCAGGTGGGCCCGCCGGGTGACCCTCGTCGTTTCGCAACGCCGGACCTCCGGTTTCAGCGATAGTTGGCCTGGACAACGCGTGCGACGAGGAGGCGGGTACATGTCACTGAGGCGGCTCACCCGGCGGTTCTGTCTGACGGGCGTGTTGGCGCTGCTGATCGTGGGCTGGAGTCTTCCCACAGCGGCCCTCGGCGCGCCGGCCAACCGGGTCACCGCGACCGCGGACGGCTTGCGCCTCGATGGCCGCCCGTGGTGGCCCTCCGGTCTCGACGCCTACCAACTCGCCACCGACTGGTCGGTCAACAGCGGCTGCGGCGCGATGGTCGATCTCGACGCCTACTTCGCCGCATTGCCACCACATTCCCTGACCCGGTTCGACCTGTTCGCGCAACTCGCGGTGAACAAGAACACCGGGGAACTCGATTTCGCCCCGATGGATGCCGTGTTCGCTGCGGCGACTCGACACGACCAGATGGTGATCCCGGTCTTGTCCTCCGGTGAGGGCGCTTGCGAGAGTGGCGAGTTCAAGGATCACGACTGGTACGCATCGGGGTGGCGCGCACAGGTCGCGGCCGGCGGGCTGACCTTCGAACAGTGGATGCGAACGGCCGTGAGTCGATGGAAGAGCAGTCCGGCGCTGGCCGGCTGGGAGATGGTCGGCGAACCCGAATCCAGTATCTGCGGTGACACGGCCTGTCGGTGGCAGAGCCGTATCTGCCCACCGGATGCGGCGCTGGTGCTGCGCCACTTCTTCGACACGGCCGGTGCGGTGTTGCATCGCATCCATCGGGCCGGGCTGATCTGGTCAGGCCTGGCCGGCGGCGGACAATGTGGCACGGCGGGACCGCAGTACGAGTATGTGGGTGGTTCGCGACATCTCGGTGTGCTGGACTACCACGACTACGGCTCGGACGGGGTGCCCTTGCCCGGCGACCAGTGGAACGGTCTGGCCGAGCGTATTCGCCAGGGCGCGGTGCTCGGCAAACCGGTGGCGGTCAACGAGATCGGCCAAGGTGCCGGCTCGTGTGGAAGCCTCGCGCAACGTGCGGCGGACTTCCGGACGAAGGTCAGCGGGCAGCGCGCTGCAGGCACTGCGACCGCGCTGTTCTGGGCATTCGTGCCCGACCCGCGCCCCGACGAGTGCACCTATGACATCGGACCCGACGACCCGGTGTTCGACCTCGTGGCCGATCTGTCCACCGTCACCGACTGAGTCAGCCCGATCTGCACTCGACGTGTGGCGGCGACGTCAGTCAGAGGCCCAGTTCGACCATCCGTCGGGTGATCCGATCGTCGGTGGTGACCACCGGCGCGCCCGACGCCACCCACGGGTCGCCGCCGAAGTAGGTGGTCATGATCTTCTCGGCGGTTCGGGTGGCGATCGCCTGGGTGGTGAGCGTGGGGTTGGGCCCGCCGAGTGAGTTGGCCAGGACCGAGTTGTCGGCGATGAACAGCCGGTCGACGAACCTCGCTTCCCCGCTGGACCGGGCCACCGAATTGGTGGCCGAATCCCCCATCCGCATCGACGAATGCACATGCAGCAGCAATGGAGCCCAGTCCAATCGGTAGACGGTTCGCGCTCCGGCCTTGCGCAGCAGGTGTGCCGCCTTGGTCGCGACGAATTCGCGGTTGCGTCGTGTCGGCGCCGATCGTTTGCGGATGTCGATGTCGATCTTCGCGACCGCTCCGTTCGAGTCGGCGGGCATCGCCGAGGGGACGATCCGACACTCCGGCTCCACATGGTCGTCGGTGATGCACAGGATGTTCAGCATCGGATCGATGCCGTGCGACATGAACTCGCGCAGTTCGTCACCGGCAAGACGACCGGTCGGTCCGTCCCAGGCCCCCCGCATCCCTCGCCCGTTGGTGTACTGACCCCGGATCCCGCTGTTGGACAGGGTCATCGTGAATGCCTGGATCGCGGGAGTGACACCGGAGTTCTCCAGACACCCGTAGCCCGGCAACTCGACCCGGGCACACGAGTTCGCTCCCCGCGTATTGCCGGTGTCCTCGTCGAACAGTCCGACGACCCAGTCGAACCAATGATCGGTGTGGCCACGTCCCACCCAGTCATTCGGGTTCGGCAAGCCACTGTTGAACCACAGTCGCGGACTCTCGGTGGCACCGGCGGCGAGCACCACGACCCGGGCGTCCTCCCGTGACTCGGCACCGGTCGCGTTGTCGCGCCAGGTGACACCCGTGGCGCGGCGACGGGCGCTCCGCTCCTCGGAGTGGATCTGCACCACGAAGCAGTCGGTCTTGAGTTCGACCGCTCGGCCGCCCGGTCGTACCACGTCGGCGGCGAGCGCGAGCGGGACATAACTGTTGTCGGTCGATCGGCGGGCGAAGAGGTTCCGCGGCGCTCGCGCCGGTTGGTAGCAGCCCTGGAAACAGTGACCACAGAAGGTGCAGCCACTGGCCTGCGGGTGGACGAGAAGGTGAGACTCCGACGTTCTACCGGCCGTACCGCCCGGGTGCAGGATGCAATTCGGTTGCGGGCGAAAGGAAGCGCGGGTGGTGTCCCGGGATCTCTGCAACGGCAGCCCCAGCCCCTCGCATCCCCGGAAGAAGAGCGCCTCCTTGGTGCCCATCGGCGCGGGCTTGACCGGAAGGGTCTCCTCGACCCATTCCAGATAGGGCACCAGCTCCCGGTAGCCGAACGGAAAACGGTGTGCCGTGTCGTACCGGGCGGCGTCGGCCCCGCGATAATCCGCGAACACCCCCGGATAGGGTCGTGGACTGTTACCGAAGAAGTGTTGGGTGGTGCCGCCGACTCCGGCCAGTTCCCAGACGAAGCTGTTCTGTGCCCACTCGCGATACCACCCTGCCTTGCTGCGGTCCGCGGGCCCGAACCGCAGAAACCCGGCGGTGGGGTCGTTGGCGTCGAACTCCAGGTGTGACCACTGACTTTCCGGATTGGCCTGTCGCGGGCCGCCTTCCAGAAGCAGGACGTCGAGGCCTTGGCCGGCGAGTTCGGCGGCGACGACGGGCCCGCCGCCACCCGCGCCGATCACGATCACGTCACGCACAGATCAGAACTCCTCGAATCCCTGGTAGTAGCCGATGAAATCGTCGTGGCCGTTCACCAGCCCCTCGGTCCGGTAGCGGCTGATATCCCAGGCGAGCGGGCGTTTGACGAGGCGGCCCGCGGACTGGTCGTAGAGGCGGTGCTCACTCCAGACGGTGAATGCCGATCCGTCGAGGAGGATCCCGCCGACGAACCTCAGCACTCCGGCGGCCGACCCGCGCAGCGGTTGGGGGCAGTGCGTCGTCGAAGATCGCGGCGAGATCGGCGAGCGGACGCTCGATCAATTCGAAAGTGCGACATTTGGTTCGGTAGTCGGCGTTGGCGAACGGTGAGGCGAATGGTCCGACGAACGGCGCCCCGGCCAGGACTGCGGCCACATCCACCACGAGTCCCGCCAACAGGGACAGCGGGAAGGTGCGGTCGTTGTCGGCGATCCCGAGCCCGCGGTCGACCGCGTCGGCGGCCTGCGTACCCGGCAGCGGTACCGAGCCGGCGCCCAGATCGGCAAGCGTCACCGACAACGCCACCGCGACGGGCCGGACGAGTTGGTCTCCCTGGGGCAGGAAGCGGTCGATCAAACCGATGAACTCGTCGGCCGCGCCGTCGGTCATGGCTCCACCGCCGCGCGCGCTGACGCCCTGCCGTGCCGAATAGGGGTCGTCGCCGGGCATCACCATCACGGCGACCCCGCGCAAGGCGTCACGAGATGAGGCCCGCAGACCGCCGAGCACCTGCCGCGCGAGCGGCGGCAGGTCGGTGTAACCGTCCGGTGGTGCGGCCGTGGCCGCCGACCCTCGCGAGATCGCCGCGACCACCGCGGCCAACCCGGTCGTCACCAGCAGATCCCCTGCGACTGATGGGTGAATGCACTCCCGACCTAACCCTCGTCGGTCACCGCCACGCCGCCGGACAACGCCACGGTCTCGAGCGACACCGCGCGTGGCACTGCCTTCGCACGCTACGGCAACGACACCGGAATCGCATGATTCCGGTGCAACGCCGCAAGATCGGACGGAACCAACCGTCGACTCATTGACAACCCCGAGGTCGCGACGGTACGAAGCGGAGATGGCGAACGACCGGGCCTTTGGCGCATCTCACTATGGCGATGTCACGGTGTTGACCTCCAGGCACGGCGGCGCCTATCCGTACGGCAATTCCGTGGTCGTCCAGGGTTCGGAGGCCACGCTCGTGATCGATCCGTCGCTGGAGATCGATCACGATCCGGTCGGCGCCGATGCGGTGATGATCAGTCACGCCCACGAGGACCACCTCGCGGGACTGCGCCATTTCACCGCCCGCACCCACTGTCATCGCGCCGACGTCGACGCCGTCCGATCTCTGGAGGTGTTGCTCGACGGATACGGCCTGACCGCGGCCGAGAAGGTCGCGGTCGCCGAGCAGATCGGTGACGAGTTCCACCTGCCCACCGGATTCCCCGAGGCGGTGGGCGTCGACGACGAACATCGGTTCGACCTCGGTGGGGTGACCGCCACCGTGATCCACCTGCCCGGGCACACCGCCGGCCACTGCGGTGTCCTGGTGGAGCCCACGGGATTTCTCTATGTGGCCGACATCGACCTGACGTCGTTCGGCCCGATGTACGGCGACGTCGGCAGCAGCGTGGAAGCCTACCTTCGTTCGATCGATGTGGTGGGCTCGATCGACGCACGATGGTACGGGACCTTTCATCAGAAAGGTGTCATCGACGGCGCCGCCGAGTTCTGCCGGCGCCTCTCCGACTATGCGCAGGTCATCGGCCGCCGCGAGGACCGCCTCGTGGCATTTCTGGACCGACCCAGAACTCTCGACGACATCGTGCGGCACCGGCTGGTCTATCGCCCGCATGTCGAATTGCCGTTCGTCGATGCCGTCGAGCGACGCACCGCGCAGCTACACCTCGAACGATTGATCGGCCACGGCGTCGTCGAGAGACTCGACGACGGCTACGTCGCGCGCTGACCGGGGTCATCACCACAAACATCGGGCGCATGGGTCTCCCGAAACCCACGGTCGAGTGGCCGACGACGTGGGAGTATCGGCCCATGAGTGATCACACGTATCGAGTCATCGAGGTAGTCGGGTCCTCTTCGGACGGCACAGACGCGGCCATCGCCAATGCGATCGCTCGGGTCACCCAGACCACCCGGAACGTGGAATGGTTCGAGGTCGTCAGCACACGCGGACACATCGTCGACGGTGCCATCGCGCACACGCAGGTGACGCTGAAGGTGGGATTCCGCATCGAATCCGGGGACACCCTGAGCTGACGTCTCAATTCGAGACATCTCCCGGCAAAAACTTGACTCAGTCCAGAAAAGCGGCATGATGGTCTCGTGCCATCACAGACAGATCACGTAAGACGTTTGCGTGAAGCCGATTTGCGGGTCACCCGCCCGCGCATCGCCGTTCTCGATGCGGTGTGCGCACATCCCCACGCCGACACCGACACGATCGTCGGCGCAGTTCGTACCGGACTGCCGGATGTGTCGCGTCAGGCGGTGTACGACGTGCTGCGCGCGTTGACAACCGCAGGCCTGGTGCGGCGAATCCAACCGTCCGGTCACGTCGCTCGCTACGAGTCACGGGTCGGCGACAACCATCATCACGTCATCTGCCGGTCCTGCGGGATCATCGGCGACGTCGATTGCGCCGTCGGGGAGGCTCCGTGCCTCACTCCGTCGGAACACCACGGCTTCATTCTCGACGAGGCCGAGGTCATCTACTGGGGACTCTGCGCCGACTGCGCAGCCGCTCCTGCTTCGGGGTCACAGCCGTGATCACAGCCCGAATCACTCTCTCCTGAAAGGTTTGTCGTGACTGAGGAAAACCCCGCCCACGCCACAGAGCATCCGCCGATCGCAGAAGCCAACACCGAGGCGGCCGACAAGGGCTGCCCGATGCGCATCAAGCCGCCGGTCGAGGGTGGCGGAAACCGGGACTGGTGGCCCAACCAGCTCAACCTGAAGTTGCTCGCGCACAACCCGGACGTCGTCAACCCGCTCGACACCGGGTACGACTACGAAGCCGCGCTGCAGACCCTCGACGTCGACGCCCTCAAGGCCGACCTCGTGGACGTGATGAAGACCTCGCAGTCGTGGTGGCCTGCCGACTTCGGTCACTATGGCCCGCTGTTCATCCGCATGTCGTGGCACGCTGCCGGCACCTACCGCGTCGAGGACGGTCGTGGTGGCGCCGGTTCGGGCATGCAGCGTTTCGCACCGCTCAACAGCTGGCCCGACAACGCCAGCCTGGACAAGGCCCGCCGTCTGCTGTGGCCAGTGAAGAAGAAGTACGGAAAGGCGATCTCGTGGGCCGACCTGTTGGTGCTGGCCGGCAACGTCGCGCTGGAGTCCATGGGCTTCAAGACCGCAGGCTTCGCCTTCGGCCGCCAGGACGAGTGGGAACCCGAGGAGGTCTACTGGGGACCGGAGGCCGAGTGGCTCGGTGACAGCCGCTACAGCGGTCAGCGCGACCTGGAGAATCCGCTCGCCGCCGTCCAGATGGGCCTCATCTATGTCAATCCGGAAGGGCCCAACGGCAATCCGGATCCGTTGGCGGCCGCTGTCGACATCCGCGAGACCTTCAACCGGATGGCGATGAACGACGTCGAGACCGCGGCCCTGATCGTCGGTGGACACACCTTCGGCAAGACCCACGGCAACGGTGACGCCGAACTCGTCGGACCCGAGCCGGAGGCCGCGCCGATCGAGCAGATGGGTCTGGGCTGGGTCAATCCGCAGGGCAGCGGTGTCGGTCCCGACGCGATCACCAGCGGTCTCGAGGTCACCTGGACCAACACCCCGACCGCGTGGGACAACAGCTTCCTGGAGATCCTCTACGGCTATGAGTGGGAGCTCTTCAAGAGCCCGGCCGGCGCCAACCAGTGGCGGCCGAAGGACTCGGCGGGCGACGGAACCGTCCCGAACGCGTTCGGCGACGGTACGACCCACCCGTCGATGCTGACCACCGACCTGTCGATGCGGATGGATCCGGGCTTCGAGAAGATCACCCGCCGGTGGCTCGAGCACCCGGAGGAGCTCGCCGACGAGTTCGCCAAGGCCTGGTTCAAGCTGCTGCACCGCGACATGGGTCCGGCCATCCGCTACCGCGGCCCGTTGGTTCCGTCGGAGACCTACCTCTGGCAGGACAACGTGCCCGCGCAGGAGGGACCGACCCTGTCCGACGCGGATATCGACTCCCTCAAGGCCCAGCTCCTCGATTCGGGGTTGAGCGTCGCGCAGCTCGTGTCGACGGCGTGGAAGTCGGCATCGTCGTTCCGCGGCAGCGACTTCCGCGGCGGCGCCAACGGCGGTCGCATCCGCCTGCAGCCGCAGGTCGGCTGGGAGGCCAACGAGCCCGAGGAACTCGCGCAGGTGATCAGCACTCTCGAGCGACTCCAGGAGGGCTTCAACGCCGAGGCGGGCGCCAAGGTGTCGTTCGCAGACCTGGTGGTGCTCGGTGGCGTGGCCGGCGTGGAGAAGGCCGCCAAGGATGCCGGTGTGGACATCACGGTTCCGTTCACCCCGGGCCGTACCGATGCGACCCAGGAGATGACCGACGAGGAGTCCTTCGCCTACCTGGAGCCCAAGGCCGACGGTTTCCGCAACTACGAGGGCAAGGCCAGCGAGATGCCCGCGGAATACCGGCTGCTGGACCGCGCGAACCTGCTGACGCTGTCGGCTCCCGAGATGACCGTGCTCGTCGGCGGTCTGCGGGTGCTCGGCGCCACGTACAAGGGTTCGTCGCTCGGAGTGCTCACCGAGACGCCGGGTCGTCTGACCAACGACTTCTTCGTCAACGTGCTCGACATGAGCACCGACTGGTCGGCATCGCCGGCCGACGACGGGACCTACGTCGGCAAGGACCGCGAGAGTGGCGCGACCCGGTGGACCGGTACCCGTGCCGACCTCGTGTTCGGCGCGAACTCCCAGCTGCGTGCGCTTGCCGAGGTCTATGCCGAGGACGACGCGACGGAGAAGTTCGTCACGGACTTCGTCGCCGCGTGGGACAAGGTGATGAACCTCGACCGGTACGACGTCTGAGTCGCATCTGAGCGGTGACGATGCTGCCCTCCGGCCTCGCCGGAGGGCAGCATCTGTCTCACCGGAAGCCCTCCCGATGGACCGCCTCGGCCAGCGGGCGCCGGGTCCGCCATCCGAACCGTTCGAGGTCCGGAACCGTCTGCAGCTGTGTGACCGGGCCCAGGCACAGCCAGGCGACCACGTCCGTCGACTCCGGCACTCCGATCAGGTCGCGAAGGAAGTTCTCCTGGTAGAACGAGACCCACCCGACTCCCAGGCCCTCGGCGGTGGCCGCCAGCCAGAGGTTCTGAATCGCCAATCCCACCGACAGCCGCCCGGTTTCGTCGATGGTGTGCCGGCCGAGCACGTGCTGACCACCCCGATCCGACCGATAGGTCACCACCACACCGGTCCCGGCTTGCTCGATGCCCTCGACCACGATGGGCCCGAAGGTGGCCGCACGATCAGCCGGCAGCGACTGTGCGAAATCCTCCCGGCACCCGGCGACATGTTCGGAGAACCGCGACAACACCGCGCGATCCTGGATCACCACGAAGTCCCACGGTTGGGTGTTGCCGACGCTCGGCGCGGCATGCGCCGCGGCCAGCACCCGCCACAACCGCGGCTCGTCGATCACCGCGCCGCTGAACTCGCTGCGCACATCACGGCGCCGTGCGATCGCCTCGTAGACGTCCATCTGCTCCCCTCGTCTGCCTCACTTGCGTACCAACCACCCCGCGCCGCCGGATGCGTGCCGTTCGATGCGCCGAGCCTGTGCCACCATGGGCTGGTGGCCACACGATGGGACGATACGCAGGCCCCCAAGGGCGACGACTACGACGAACGCTGGCAACACCTGGCGGCCACCGGGCAGAACATCCACGGCGAGGCCGACCTCGTCGAAACGCTGTTGCACGACCACGGTGGCCAACGCGTGCTGGACGCGGGCTGCGGGACCGGACGCGTGGCGTTGGAGCTGCGTCGACGAGGTTTCGCGGTGGTCGGCGTCGACGCCGACGACACCATGCTCGCGACCGCACGCCGGAACGGCCCCGACGTGGCCTGGGTGCTGGCAGACCTCACCACTCTCGATCACCACGTCGACAGCGAATTCGATCTGGCGCTGCTCGCCGGGAATGTGATGATTTTCGTCGATCCGGGTACGGAGGACGCCGTGCTGGCCCAGCTCGCGGAGCGCCTCACACCGGGTGGATTACTGGTCGCCGGCTTCAGTCTGCGCGATGACCGTCTGACGCTGGCCGACTACGATCGGCTCGCGGCGCGCAACGGCTTCGATCTCCATGCGCGCTGGTCCACCTGGGACCGCGAGCCGTTCGACGCCGACAGCGCCGACTACGCCGTTTCGGTGCACCGGCGGCGCTGACGACCCATCCCCTGTCGTAGGGAATCCGTTACCTTTCTCGTCCAGCATCTGTTCCCGCCAATCGCTATGCTGGCGCTTTCCACTCGGCGCCGAGGATTCGGTTCCGCGGGGAGCGGCCAGACGAATCGGCAGCCGCCGAATCAGCCGCGGACGGACAGGAGCGACGATGACCGCAGATCTGAGTCCGGATGCCGTCGGGCCGTCCGTCGCCGGCGGCCACATCCGATTGACCTCCCACAGCGGTGGTCTCGACGCACTCCCGATCCGCTGGGGGGCGGCCACCGCCGCAGACCGCGGGCCGGTCGTGGGCACCACGTCGCGTCGGTCCCACCGCAACGTGATCGGTACGCACAGCGGTTCCTACAGCGTCTACCGCGCCCTTGCCGTCGCCGCCGGCGCGTTGTCGCGCGAGCACCGCGCCGACCTCACCGACACCGCACCCACCGACGCCGTCGGCCCGTACCCGCAATGGTCGGATCCGGAGTGCATCGTCAGCCTCGACCCGTGGGGTGCGGTCACCGCCGACGTCTTCGCCGACCATCTCGCCGCCGGACACGACATCCGACCGACGATCGCGATCACCAAGGCGCACGTCATCCTGCCCGAGATCGCCGACGCGATCGCCAAGGGCCGGTTACAGCCGGATGGTCGATATCTGCTCGACACCGGTGCCGCGCTCGTCACCAAGGCCGCCGTCGAACCGGTCTGGCACCTTCCCGGCGTCGCGCGTCGATTCGGTTGCACGGAAGCCGATCTCCGTCGCGTGCTGTTCGAGGAGACCGGTGGGATGTACCCCGAATTGGTCACCCGCTCCGATCTCGACGTCTTCCTGCCGCCCATCGGCGGGCAGACCGTCTACATCTTCGGCCGGCCGGCAGACCTTGCCGATCCCGATGTGGAGCTCACCGCACGGGTGCACGACGAGTGCAACGGTTCGGACGTCTTCGGTTCCGACATTTGCACCTGCCGGCCGTACCTCACCCACGCGATCGAGGAATGCATCCTCGGTGCGCAGCGCGGCGGCGTCGGGCTGGTCTCCTACTCCCGCAAGGAAGGTCGAGCACTCGGCGAGGTGACCAAATTCCTCGTCTACAACGCACGCAAACGGCAGGTCGGCGGAGACACCGCCGAACAGTATTTCGCGCGGACGGAGTGCGTAGCCGGCGTTCAGGACATGCGCTTCCAGGAACTGATGCCCGACGTTCTGCACTGGCTCGGCATCCGCAAGATCCACCGGCTGGTGTCGATGAGCAACATGAAATACGACGCCATCACCGGATCGGGGATCGAGGTCGGCGAACGGGTCAACATCCCCGACGAACTGATTCCCGCCGACGCGCAGGTGGAGATCGACGCGAAGATGGCCGCCGGCTACTTCACCCCCGGCGCGGTCCCGAATGCCACCGAACTCGGCAAGGCCAAGGGGCGAGGGTTGGACACATGAGCGTCGACACCCCCGGGCGCGCCGGTGGGCCGCACGCCGCCGCCGACTCGCCCCGCTGCCCCGCAGCGCTGCGGTCCACGCGTGCCATCCGCGACCGCGCCGGACAACTGACCGAACGCGCGCGCCGCGGCGAGTCGTCGTGGTTCGTGGTCGACGACACCGCACTGCCTGCGGCGGCCGCCCGGGTCGCGGAGGTCACCCGGGTCAGATATCCCGACCTCGACATCCCGTTCCACAGCCGATGGCGACATTTCGAGGCCGGCGGAGTCGACCGGACCGCGATGCTGCGGGCCCGACTCGGCGACGACCCTGCCGAGCAGGCACGCGCCCTCATCGATCTCGCCGTCGTCAGTGTCTTGCTCGACGCGGGCGCCGGCCCCGACTGGTCGTATCTCGAAGTCACCTCCGGGCTGCGAATCGGTCGATCAGAGGGCCTGGCGGTGGCCGGGTGGCATGCCTTCGTCGATGGTGTGTTCTCCGGTGACCCCGACCACCCGCTGCGCGTCGACGCGATCGGCCTGTCCAGGTTGACCGTCGCCGACCTCGCCCACGCATTCCAGGTGGATGCGGACAACCCCCTGGTCGGGCTCGACGGGCGCGTCGAGTTGCTCCGCCGGCTCGCAACCGCGATGACCGCACATCCCGACGTGTTCGGCGAACAGCCGCGGCCCGGCCACCTCTACGACGCGGTGATCGGCGCGGCCGCCGGGGACGTCGAGGCGCACGACATTCTTTCGCTGCTGTTGGCGACCACATCCGGTATCTGGTTGTCGGGCAACGAGATCGACGGTGTCCCAGTCGGCGACTGCTGGCGACACGATGCGGTGCGAGGGCAGGGATCGACGGCCGGATGGATGCCGTTTCACAAGTTGAGTCAATGGTTGACGTACTCGCTGCTCGAACCCTTCGAGTGGTCCGGCCACCGTGTCCGCGGGGTGGCCGACCTGACGGCGTTGCCCGAGTACCGCAACGGCGGACTGTTGCTCGACACCGGGGTGCTCCGGCTGCGGGATCCGGCCGACGCCCATCGTCGACGGGACGTCGGCGACGAACTCGTCGTCGAATGGCGAGCGCTGACCATCACCCTGATCGACGAACTCGCAGCGCTGGTCCGCAACGAACTAGGGGTCGACGAAGGCCGCCTGCCGCTGGCCTGTGTACTCGAAGGTGGCACCTGGGCAGCCGGTCGCGAGCTGGCCGGCACCCTCCGCTCCGGACTTCCGCCCCTCGACATCGCCAGTGACGGCACCGTTTTCTGACCCGAAGGACGTGACATGGACGACGTGGTTCTGATCGACCACCCGCTGGTGCAGCACAAACTCACCCTGCTGAGACGGAAGGACACCTCCACCAACGACTTCCGTCGACTGCTGACCGAGATCTCCACCTTGATGGCCTATGAGGTGCTGCACGACATCCCCATGCACCCGATCTCCATCGACACCCCGTTGGAGACCATGACCGCCAACGTCATCGACGGCAAGAAGGTGGTGTTCGCGTCGATCCTGCGAGCCGGTACGGGGATCGTCGACGGCATGCTGACCGTGGTGCCGGGCGCTCGGGTCGGACACATCGGGCTCTACCGGGACCCGAAGACCCACATCGCCGTCGAATACTACTTCAAGATGCCCGGCGACCTCGCCGAGCGCGATGTGGTGATCGTGGATCCCATGCTGGCAACCGGACATTCGGCGGTCGCAGCGGTGGACCGCATCAAGGAGTACTCGCCGCGATCGATCAAATTCGTCTGCCTGCTGACGTGTCCGCAGGGAATCGAGACCCTGCAGGCCGCACATCCGGATGTGCGGATCTTCACCGCCGCCGTCGACCGGGAACTCGACGAGAACGGTTACATCGTGCCCGGCATCGGGGACGCCGGGGACCGGATCTTCGGCACCACCTGATCCCGCGACCGTCAGGAGGGCAGATGCCAGGCGACCGCGGCGCCGACCGCGCCGGTCGCGTTCAGTGCCCAATGCAGCGCGACCGGTGCGAGCAGACTCGTCGTCCGATGCCGTAGCCATCCGAACACGAATCCCGCAGCCGTCGTGGCCGCCACGGCACCGAGCACACCCGCGATCTGACCGACCGTCCCGGAACCGAGCACGCCGCTGAGTCCCTCGTTGCCGGCGGTCAGACCCAGGGACGACGTCACATGCCACAAACCGAATGCGATCGCGCCCAGCGTGAGTGTCCACCGCACGCCGAACAACCGGGCGAGGCTGCCCTGCAACACGCCCCGGAAGATCAACTCTTCGGGCAGCACCGTCTGCAGCGGGATCGTCACCAGGGCGGCAAAGGCGGCCGCGGATGCGCTGTCGAAGCGGTCGGACAGAAAGAACTGTCGGGTGGCCGGGATCGCGACGGCCACAGAGACGATCGCGAACACCGCCACCACGGCGCCGACGGCATAGGGAATCCCGGCACGTAGTTCGGATCGGCTCAGACCCATCTCGCGCCAGTCCAGCCCCGCCATCCGGGCACCGAGCACCAGCACCACGGCCGCGCCAGGCACCACCAGCACCGCAGCCGTACCCGACGCACCATGGGCGACAAGGTTGACCACGACCACCACCGCGACGACGCCGACCACCAGCACGACGGATCGTGTGCGCGACAGTTTCATATGTCTACTCTCCCGCATGCGGGTACAGACACGCCGGATGCCGGGATGACGCAACCCGTATCTCACCGTCGGTCCGATGGGTTCGTGATGTCGCCGAACAGGTACCGGTCGATGGTGGGGCCCGCCCAGCGACTCAGATCCGATGCGGCCGCGTCGGCGATTGCCGGCACTCGCATCACATACCGCGCCATCAGCAACCCGAGCATCTGCGACATCACCATGGCCACGCGCTGCCCGCGCTCATCAGCGGACACGAACTCGCCGAGCACTCCGGTCGCCACGCCGAGAAAGAACTCCCGCAGCCGATCGGCGACCTGGTCATGGGTCACCGCGATCCGCAACAGCGCGACCGCCCGTGCCCGCTGTTGGGGATCTCGCTCCCAGAAGTCGACGACCCGATACACGAACTCGCATCCCACCGTGGCGTCGGTGTCGGCGATTCCGGCGAACACGGTGGCCACATCCACCTCGGGTCGCAACGCCGCCACGAGCAGGTCGTTCTTGGTGCCGAAATAGTGGTGGATGAGCGCCGGGTCCACTCCCGCACGCCGCCCGATGGCCCGCATCGTGGTCCGCTCGAATCCGCTTTCGGAGAACATTTCTCGCGCCGTGGTCAGGATCTGCTCGCGGTTGTCGACGGTCCGATCGAGTTTGGGCCGTCCACGGCCGCGTGCCGACGTCATCGGGACCTGGCCAGGACCAGCATCCGTTCCTCGATGGTGGCGGGGACCGGCTTGATCTCGGCGTCGACCCCGGCCTCGGACAACGCCGAGGCGATCATCGCCGGATCCGTGTCGGGCACCCGAATCGCCGTGCCGTCCAAAATCACCGGTATGTCTGCATCGTTGAGCACCGCGAATGTGCGGGCCCAGTCGGCCGTATGCACCGCCACCGCGCGGGTGTCGCCGATGATGTCGTGTTCGCTTCCCGATGCGACGAGTGCGCCGCCGGCCATCAGCAACAGGCGGTCGCAGTGCTGCGCTTCCTCCATGTAGTGGGTGGTGACCAGGACCCCCACGCCGCGGTCGGCCTGCGCGCGGATGGTGTCCCACAGTTCGGCCCGGGCCAGCGCGTCCACACCGGAGGTCGGCTCGTCGAGAACCAGCGCCTCCGGCCGATGCGCCAAGGCCACCACGAACGCCGCCTGCCGCTGCGCACCCAACGCCAGGTCACCGACCAGGGTGTCCCGCACGTCGCGCAGCGCCGCGGGCAGGTCTGGAACTGCGCAGTTGTAGGCCCCCGCGCTGAACGCCAGGTTCTCCGCCAGCGTGAGGTCGCGGTAGAGGCCGAGATTTTGTGGCACGTACCCCATCCGCGCTCGGTGGGAGCGATCCGGTGGACCACCGAGGAGTTCGACGGCCCCGTCGGTGGGGGCCAGCAATCCCAGCAGCAGCCGAATCAGGGTCGTCTTGCCCGCCCCGTTGGCGCCCAGGAGGCCCACGACCTCACCCGGGCGCACCGCCATCGACACCGCATCGACAGCGGTGAAATCACCGAATCGTCGGGTTGCCGAACGCGCACGGAGAACCTCGTCCGATGTCATGTCGGCGCCTCCTGATGCCGTCGCGTCATCGACAGCGCGATGACGATGTCCTCCAGATCCGGCGCAATCACGTCGGCGTCGGTTGCGGGATCGCCGTCGGGCCAGTACTCGCGCCGCTGACGTCCTCGCCGCCACGACCATTCCGGACGTGTCGGCGTCGTCGACGCCGTGATCGTGCCGGTGAAACCTCCACGGACATCGTCGTAGGACCCGGTGGTCAGGACCCGGCCCCGGTCGAGGACAACCAGTTCACCCGCGCGCTCCGCCTCGTCGAGGTACGTCGTCGACATCAGTACGGCGGCACCGGCGGCTGCCGCCTCGGAGATCATCCGCCAGAGGTCGATACGGCTCACCGGATCGACTCCGGTACTCGGTTCGTCGAGCACCAGCAACTCCGGGTGATGCAGCATGGCCATCGCCGCGCCGAGTTTGCGGCGCATCCCCCCGGACAGAGCTGACGCCAAGCGATCGGCGGCGACCCGGAGGCCTGCCCGGTCGATGAGGTCCTCCCGCCGGTCGACGAGCTCATCGCCGGTCAATCCGTATATGCCGCCGACGAAGTCGAGATTCTGGCGAACCGTCAGGGCCGCCCAGCTGCCCGGGCCCGCGGACAGATAGCCGATCTGATGCTTGTCCGGCGCCGCCACGACCCCGCGGTCCGGAGCGACCTCGCCCACAAGTGTGCGCAGCAGCGTGGTCTTTCCGGCGCCGTCGCCACCGACGAGCGCCACCACCTGCCCCGGTGCCACCGCCACGGTCACGTCGTCGAGTGCCGTCGTCGCACCGAAGGCCACCGTCACCGACCGCGCCGCGATCATGCGACGTCCGCACCCGAGGGTTCCGCCGCGGTCCCTCGCCCCGGCGACGATTGTCTCCTCACGTCGGGAGCCAGATCACGTCGGAACCGCAGGGTTGCGGCGGTGAACACCACGATCGCCATGACGGCGAGCACCACCAAGGGCAGCCACAGCGACTCGATCGGGGCGCCGCGCAGCATCACACCCTGCGAGATCATCGTGAAGTAGGTCAGTGGCAGCAGATAGCCGATCCATCGAACTCCCGCCGCCATTGCGTCGAGCGGAAAGATCATGCCGGACAACAATATCTGTGGCAACAGGAAGAAGAAGGCCGTCTGGATGGCCTGGCCGGTGGTCTGGGAGATGGTGGAGATCATCACGCCGAGTCCGAGGACGACGAACAGGAAGATCCCGGCGCCGAGGGCGAAGACGAGCACATTGCCGTTGAACGGGACGTCGAACAGGAGCATGCCCAGCACGGTCACCACGGTCATGTCGATCGCGGCGAGGATGAAGTAGGGCACGATCTTGCCCAGGATCACCTGGCTCGGCGCGATGGGCATCACCGCGAGTTGTTCGAGCGTGCCCGCTTCGCGCTCGCGGACCAATCCGATGCTTGTGATGATCGTGCCGATGAAGGTCAAGATGAGGCCGATGATGGCCGGGACCATCACCCACGACGTCTTGAGGTCCGGATTGAACATCACCTCGGTCCGGACCTGTCCACCGAGTTTGTTCAGGATCGACACCGTCGACTGCGCTGCGAACAGGTTGGACCCGTCGACGTAGGCGGTGGGTTGCGACCCCGGGTTTCCGGTCACCACCACCACGTCGACCTTGTTCTCGCGCAGCATGTCCTGCGCCTGCGAGACCCCGTCGGCGGTGTTGGTCTCGGTGACCTCGAAGTAGGACGGCAACGCAGTCGCCGCTCGTTCGGCCGACGGCCCGACCACCGCGGTCTCCACCGAGGACACGTAGAAGTTGGCCGCGTAGCCGAAGATCACCAGCAGAAGCAACGGCAAGACGATCAGCATGGCCAGCGTGCGGCGGTCGCGCCGCAGTTCGCGAAACTCCTTGAGAATCATTGCGCGCATGCAGCGAGCGTATGACCTGCGACGACGGAGGTCAACGCTTGTTGAATAAATTCTCCACGCGGTCGCGCTCACCCCCGATCCCGGAGGAAGCCCGGAGCTTGCGGGGGCCCACCACCGATCCCTGAGGAGGTTCGGAGCGCTAGCGGAGAACTGTCACGAAGGGCCCTTCGTGACACTCGGCTAGCGCCTCGCTCCTCAGGGAGCGGGGTGAAGACCTGCACGACCAACCACCCCCACCACCGATCCCTGAGGAGGCTCGGAGCGCCAGCGGAGGCCCACCACCGATCCCTGAGGAGGTTCGGAGCGCTAGCGGAGAACTGTCACGAAGGGCCCTTCGTGACACTCGGCTAGCGCCTCGCTCCTCAGGG
>NZ_JBITWL010000033.1:19640-39061 GCF_044543825.1 Gordonia sp. NPDC062954
GGAGCGGGTGGTGGCTCCTCAGGGAGCAGGTGGGGACGCTCGGAAGACTCATGCAAAGAAGCCGGGTAACGACATCTGAGCGAACAGGTCAGTTGTGCGGGACGTCGGCGGTGAGCCCGCCGTCCATGACGAACTCGGCTCCGGTTGCGTACGAGGACTCATCACTGGCGAGGAACACCACGAAGGTCGCCACCTCACTGGACTCGGCGGGTCGGCCCAGCGGGGTTTTCACGATGTCCTCCGGCAAACCCTCCGTCATCGGCGTGCGGATCATCCCGGGATGGATCGAGTTGACCCGGATGTTGTGCGGGGCCAGTTCCAGCGCAGCCGATTTCGCAAGTCCGCGAACGCCCCACTTGGTGGCGACGTAGCCGTGCGCCCACGGGCTGCCACGCAACCCCTCGACCGACGAGACGTTGATGATCGATCCACCACCCGCGGCAATCATCGGCTCCACAGCCGCCTGCATGCCGAGGAAGGTGCCGGTGAGGTTCACATCGAGGATCTGTTGCCACTTGTCGAGGCGGAACTTCTGCAGTTCCGCACCGTTGACGATCCCAGCGTTGTTCACCAGCACGTTGAGTCTGCCGAAGTCCCCGAGCGCCGTCGCCACCGCGGCTGCCCAGTCGTCGGGTGAGGTCACATCCAGATGCACATACCGCGCCGCGTCGCCGAGTTCGTCGGCGAGCGCCTTGCCCTCCTCGTCGAGGATGTCGCCGATCACGACTTTCGCACCTTCGTCCACGAGCATGCGCGCATGTGCTGCGCCCATCCCCCGCGACCCACCGCTGATCAACGCAACCTTGTCATCAACACGTCCCATGGCGACAGAGAGTACCTGGTCAGCAGCTGAATGAGAACAGGTTCTACCCATTCGGCGCCTGCCATGTTCTACTGAATGGACAACAGTCCGGACAATTGTTCACCTGACCAGCACAAGGAGTGTTCGATGACGATTCGGGTGGGTCACGTGGGTACCGGGAACGTCGGCCGGCTCGCGTTGCGACAGCTCATCGACGACGCCCGGTTCGAACTCGTCGGAGTGTGTGTGTCGAATCCGGACAAGGTGGGCAAGGACGCCGCAGAGCTCGCCGGCCGTGACACCGAACCGACCGGCGTGATCGCCACCAGCGATCTGGACGCGGTGATCGGGGCCGAACCGGATTGCGTCGTCTACTGCGCGATGGGCGACACCCGCCCGCTCGAGGCATTCGATGACTGTGTGCGACTCCTGGCGTCCGGCATCGACGTGGTCGGGTCGGCGCCGAACACGCTGCAGTTCCCATGGGGAGTCATGCCCGACAAGGCAGTACGGAAGTTGGAGGAGACCGCGACCCGCAACGAGGCGAGCATCTTTGTCACCGGGGTCGACCCCGGTTTTGCCAACGATCTGATCCCGTTCGCATTCGCGGGCACCTGCCAGCAGATCGAGCAGATCCGGTGTATGGAGATCGCCGACTATGCGACCTACGACGGCGCGACCGTGATGTTCGACGTGATGGGCTTCGGCAAGCCGATGTCCGAGACACCCATGCTCTTCCTGCCCGGGATTCTGGGAATGGCGTGGGGCACCACGATTCGACAGTTGGCCGCGGGCTTGGGCGTCACGGTGGACGAGATCGTCGAGAAATACGAGGACGAGGCGGCTCCCGAGGCATTCGACATCGCGTCCGGACACATCGACGAGGGAACGCGCGCCGCAGTGCGCTTCGAGATCATCGGCATGGTCGAGGGCCGAGAAGCGATCGTGGTCGAGCACGTGACCCGGCTTCGCGAGGACCTGGGGGCCGAGTGGGCGCGGCCTGCGCAGCCCGGCGGGTGCTACCGGGTCGAGATCGTCGGCGAACCGTCCTACCGCGTGGACATCTGTCCCACCAGCGAGCACGGCGACCACAACCACGCCGCGATCGTCGCGGCTGCGGGTCGGATCGTCAACGCGATCCCTGCGGTGGTGGACGGCCCGTCGGGAATTCGGACCACCCTCGATCTCCCACTCGTCACCGGGGCGGGCACCTTTCTCGGTGCGGCGCCGCTGACCACCTGAGGATTCACCGACGCAGGACCAGATCGGTTGCCGTCCGATAGCGTGCGTAGATCTCCGGGTCGGCGCGCGGTGCCTGGCGCCGATCGGCCGGCACCTCCCAGCGCGGCAGATCGCCGGTCAGCGCCCAGGCTGCCTGTCGGGCCGCACCGCGCGCCACATACTCACCCGGTTCCGGCAGGTACACCGCGCGACCGAACAACGCCGGCGCGATGGCGCGGACGGCCTCGGACCGGACGCCACCCCCGACCATCACGATCCGCTCGACGTCCACGCCCTGACCGCCGATCAGGTCCAGGCAATACACCAGCGAGCAGAGCAGGCCTTCCACCGAGGCGCGCGCCACATTCGCGGGGGTCCAGTTGTCTGCGGTGATACCCGTCAATGATCCTGTGGCATCGGGCAGATTGGGTGTCCGCTCGCCCGCGAGGTAGGGCACCAACGCGAGCCCGTCGGCTCCGGGAGGTGCCGCGAGCGCGAGTGCACCGAATTCGTCGAGATCCACCCCGAGCATGCGGGCGGTGGCCGCGAGCACGGGGGCACCGTTGAGTGTGCAGACCAGGGGCAGCTGCCGTCCGGTGGCGTCGGCGAAACCCGCCACCAGTCCGGACGCGTCGCGTGGCGGCGTATCGGTGACCGCACTGACCACCCCCGAGGTGCCCAGCGACACGATGCAGTCACCCGGCGACGCCATCAAACCCAATGCGGCAGCGGCATTGTCGCCGGCCCCGGCGGCGATCACGCAACCCTGCGGGGTGACTCCGGCGGTCTCCGCAGGACCGAGCACCCGGGGCAGCACGGGCCGGCGACCGCCGAAGGAGACGTCGAGCGCATCGTCGCAGTAGCCACCCGTGGCCGCGGAGTAATAGCCGGTACCGGATGCGTCGCTACGGTCGGTCACGAGCGCGGTGATATCTGCGCTCCCGCGCAGCCGCCATGTCAACCAGTCATGCGGCAGGCACACCGCAGCCGTGGCATCGGCCACCGCTGGTTCGTTGTCGGCGACCCAACGCAGCTTCGTGGCCGTGATCGATGCCACGGGTACCACGCCCACGCGGTCCGCCCACGCGGTTGCGCCACCGAACTCGTGGATCAACGCTGTCGCGCTGGCGGCAGATCGGGTGTCGTTCCACAGCAACGCCTTACGCAACACGGTGCCGCGACGGTCGAGACAGATCAGCCCGTGTTGTTGGCCGGCAACGGAGAGTGCGGCGACATCGTCGATCCCGCCTGCCTCCGCTATGGCGGTCTGCAGGGCTGTCCACCAGTGCTCGGGATCGATCTCGGTACCCGCCGGGTGCGCCGCCGAACCAGTCCGGACCACGCGTCCGGTGTCGGCATCACAGACGACGACCTTGCACGACTGGGTCGATGAGTCGACACCCGCCACCAGCGTCATGCGAGCAACCCCGACAAGGTCTCGCGGGCGCCATCGCGACGCAGTGCTTCCAGCACGGCCAGATAGGGCTTGGTGAACCGTTCATCGCGGGCGAGGTCGCCAAACAGTGATGTGTCGGCCACAAAGGCCAACGGTTCGGTCCGCGATCGTCGAGCCGCCGGGACCAGTTGCGCCGCCAGCGGGTCGACGACGCGGATCTCGTCGCCGTCCTCGTCCACCCCTTCGGCGTAGCGGGTCCACGACGCCACCACCGCCGCCGATAGCGGTACATCTCCCCCGTCGGCCAGCCGGTCCCGGATCACCGGCACCAGCCATGTGGGAATCCGGTCCGAGGAGTCCTGACACAGGCGGGCGATGGTGTCCGCGATGGACGGATTGCCGAAGCGCGCGATCAGGGTCTCGGTGTAGCTGTCCAGGTCGACGCCGGGAACCGGCTGCAGGGTGGGCCGTCCTTCCCGGGACATATAGCGCCGCAACAGCTCGGCGATCAGCGGGTCGGCGACCGCCTCGTGCACGTAGCGATAGCCCATGAGATAGCCGAAGTAGCACAGGGCCTGATGTCCGGCGTTGAGCAGACGGAGTTTCATCAGTTCATAGGGGGTGACGTCGTCGACCACCTGGACGCCCACGGACTCGAGCGCGGGTCGCCCCATCGAGAACGTGTCTTCGAGCACCCACTGCGTGAAGGGTTCCGCGACGACCGGCCAGCGATCGTCGACACCGGTTCGCTCGAGCACCTCGGCGCGCAACTCGGGCGGTGTCGCGGGAGTGATCCGGTCGACCATGGAATTCGGGAAGCGGGTGTGTTCGGCGATCCATTCGGCCAGATCCGGGTCCTTCGCGCGGGCATAGGAGAGAAAGGTCGACTGCGCGACATGCCCATTGCCCGCGATGTTGTCACAGGACATCACCGTGAACGATTCGATGCCTCGGTCACGCCGACGGCGCAGCGCCTCGGTCACGAGGCCGAACACCGTGCGCGGTACCGCATCGTCGGTCAGATCGGCGACGATCTCGGGATTGTCCAGGTCGAACTCTCCGGTCGACGGCGAAAAGTTGTACCCGCCCTCGGTGACGGTGAGGGAGACTATGCGGGTCTCGGGAGCAGCCAATTTCTCGACGACCCGCTCGGGGTCGTCCGGCGCGAACAGGTAGTCGACGATCGCGCCGAGGATCGAGGTCTCGACCTCTCCGTCGGGGTGTTTGAGGGTCAGCGTGTACAGGCCATCCTGCGGGACCAGGGCATCGCGCATCGCCGCGTCGGCCGGCCGGACACCGACGCCACAGATGCCCCAGTCGGCCGCGTCGTCGGAGTCACCTGCGGCGAGGAGACGATCGAGATACCTGGCCTGATGTGCTCGATGAAACCCACCGACGCCGAAATGCACTATTCCGCAGCGCATCTGCCGACGGTCATAGGACGGTGTCGGTACGGTGTGGATGTCGGCGAGTCCGGCCTGGGTCAGCTCGTACATGTCGCTCACGGGTGCACTTCCTTGTCTGCGTGGGGATCTGAACTTGCGCCGGTGGACGCAGCGAGGCCGGCCTGCTGCGACGGTCCTGGACGTGACGGATCTGGAAGACCACCCGGGTACACGATCGCCTTGATGGAACCCGGAGTCCGATCGGCGTCGAGCGCCGCCCGCACCTCGTCGAGTCCGAAGCGGCCGGTCACCATCGCGTCGACGTCGACCCGCCCGGAGGAGATCAACGAGAGCGCCGTCGGCCAGGTGTTGGCATACCGGAAGACCCCGGTCAGGACGATCTCACGGTTTTGGATGACGCTGGTCGGCAACGTCATCTCATCGGCACCCATGCCGACGAGCACAGCGCGGCCGGCCGGGCTCAGCGCCCGGATTCCCTCGACCGCAGCTGCCGCAACACCGCTGGCATCGATGAACGCCGTCACACCGTCGACACGAGCCGACGGTCCTCCCGGATCGACGACATCCGTCGCCCCGAATGTCGACGCCATGGCGCGGCGCTGCGCATCGGGCTCGCTCATCACGATCCGGTCGGCACCCACCGCCCGTGCGACCTGGGCACACAGCAGGCCGATCGGTCCGGCTCCGGCGATGAGCACCGAATCCCCCACCGCCACCTCGGCTTTCCGGATGGCCGCGATCGCCACCGACAGCGGTTCGCACAGCGCCGCCGCCTCATCGCTGACATGGTCGGGAACGGCGTGGGCGAAGGCGTCGCCGATGGTGACGTACTCGCAGAGTGCTCCATCGACCGGCGGTGTGGCGAAAAAGCGCATGTGCGGACACAGGTTGTAGCGCCCGCTGCGGGACTCCGGACTGGCCATGTCGGGCGTCTGCGGCTCGATCGAGACACGTTGTCCCACACGGGATGCCGACACGTACGCGCCGACGCCGACGATCACGCCGCCGGCCTCGTGACCGAGCACGATCGGCGCGGTGACGACGTACTCACCGATCCGACCGTGTCGTAGGTAGTGCGCGTCCGAACCGCACAGCCCGACCGCACCGACACGCACGAGTACCTCACCCGCGGCGGGTTGCGGCACAGGCCGCTCGTCGATGGTCAACGCCCCATCCGGGTGCAGCACACTGGCGCGCATCGTCGTAGTACTCCCTGGGTCACTCTCGGTCACTGCTGTTGCGTAGATCACATTCCCGATGTTAGCGTATTGAGCATATCCCCGGCTAGTGAGCAAATGCTCACCCGATCGAACTGAGGCGACAGATGACGAGTCCCCCGAGGACCACCCCGGACACCGGACACGACCTGCGCCTACTCGTACGAGCGGCCACGATGTATCACCTCGAGGGACTCACCCAGGCCGAGATCGCCAAACGCCTCGGCGTGTCCCGGCCCACGGCCGGCCGACTGGTCGCGCGAGCGCGAGCTCAGGGCCTGGTTCAGGTGACGGTGAGTGCACCGAGTCACCTGAGCTCGTCCATCCACACCGATCTCGAACGCACCGTCGAGGAGACATTCGGCCTCGACGAGGTGCTCATCATCGACGAGATCGCCGATGGAAGCGCCTCGGCCAACGCCGCACTCGGCCGAGCCGGTGCGTCCGTGCTGATGCGTCGCATCCAGCCGACCGACGTGCTCGGCTTCACGTGGGGCCCCGAGCAGGTTGCCGTCGCCGACGCGATGGCGGCCACCTCGTCGTGCCGACAGGTCGTCCAGATGGACGGGTCGATGACCTCCGTCGAATACCACACCGGCGTCGATCACGCCCTCGCCCGCCTGTCGGACCGACTTCACGCGCGGCCGATGCGGTTGGTGGCTCCCCTCTACGCCGATCCCGACACGGTCACCGCGCTGCAACGGGATTCGATCCTCTCCCAGTCCCTCTCGGCTGCCCGATCGGCGAACGTGATGCTCTTCGGTGTGGGTTCGGTGTCGACGTCGACGACCTTGTTCGAAGGTGCATTCATCGATGCGATCGTGCTCGACGAACTCGACGAACTCGGTGCCGTCGGCGAGATCGGCGGACGCTTCTACGACGACCATGGTCGTGCGGTGCAGTCGACCCTCGTAGACCGCACGGTGTCGGTTCCCCTGGAGAGTGTCCGGGCTTGCCCCACAAGCATTCTCGTCTCCGGTGGAGAGCACCGCCGGGACTCCATCCTCGGCGCCATCCGCGGCGGGTATTCGACGATTCTCGTCACCGACCTCCCCACCGCTGAATGGCTTGTCGCGCAACAGAAAGGTGAACTCTGATGGCGCTAGGACCGAGATACGGTCGTCGACGCACACCCGGTTCGCGTCGCACGCGGGTCAGTCTCGCCTCGGTGGCGGCCGCTGCCGCGCTCGTGCTGGCCGGCTGCTCGGGTGCCGGATCCCTGACCGGCGGGGGTGGTGACGCCGTCACAGTCGCGATGGTCTCCAACTCGCAGATGCAGGACGCGGTCGCACTGTCCGGGCAGTTCGAGAAGGAGAACCCCGGCATCAAGCTGAAGTTCGTCACGTTGTCGGAGAACGAGGCCCGCGCCAAGATCACCGCCTCGGTGGCCACCGGGGGCGGCGAGTTCGACGTGGTGATGATCAGCAACTACGAGACACCGATGTGGGCCGAGAACGGCTGGCTGGTCAACCTCACGCCGTATATGGAGGCCGACCCGAGTTACGCTGCCGACGATTTCATTCCCACGCTGAAATCTGCACTGTCGTACGACGGTTCGATGTACTCGGCGCCGTTTTACGGCGAGTCGTCATTCCTGATGTACAACAAGCGGATGTTCGCTGACGCCGGCGTGTCGTTGCCGGCGAACCCCACGTGGCCGCAGGTGGCGGAGGTCGCAGCGAAGCTCGACACCGGCGACGTTTCCGGAATCTGCCTGCGCGGCAAGCCCGGATGGGGTGAGTTGCTGGCGCCACTGAACACCGTCATCAACGCGTTCGGCGGCCGCTGGTACGACGAGAACTGGAACGCCCAGCTGACCAGCCCCGAGGTCGAGGCGGCTGTCAAGTTCTACGTCGACACGGTGCGCGACCACGGTGAGCCGGGCGCGGCGTCCTCCGGATTCCAGGAGTGCGGCAATCTGCTCTCCCAGGGCCAGGTCGCGATGTGGTACGACGCGACGTCGGCGGTGTCGGTCCTCGAGAGCCCGGACACCTCGACCATCGCCGGCGATGTGGGCTATCTGCCCGCTCCGCGAATGGCCAAGGCGGACAACGGATGGCTCTACACCTGGTCGCTGGGAATCCCCACCAGCAGTACCAAACAGGATGAGGCCTGGAAGTTCATCGACTGGATGACCAACCGCGACTACATCAAGTATGTATCGGAGACGCTGGGGGCAAGCCACATCCCGCCGGGCAGCCGCATGTCGACATATCGGTTGCCCGCGTACGAGGAGATCTCGGAGCCCTTTGCCGACGCGACCCTGTCGGCGATGACGACCGCAGATCAGCAGAACCCCACCTTGAAGCCGGTCCCCTACACCGGCATCCAGTTCCTCGCGATCCCAGAATTCCAGGATCTCGGAACTCGCGTCAGCCAACAGATCTCCGCAGCGATCGCCGGGCAGATCAGTGTTGAGCAGGCGCTCGCACAGAGTCAGGAATACGCCGAGACGGTGGGTAAGACCTACCAGAAGGAGAGGTGAGCCGTGGCCACCACACTCGCCCAGCCCGGGGCCCAACCGCAGCCCGCGGCGCCGAGCTCGAAGCGCGACCACATCTCCCGCGCCGAGGGTTGGCGCAGGCGTGGACCGCTGTTGCCCGCGTTGATCTTCATGATCGTGGTGACGCAGGTACCGTTCCTGTTCACCCTGTTCTACTCGACCCAGTCCTGGAACCTGGTGCGGCCCGGCTCGCGCAGTTTCGTCGGGATCGACAACTATCTCGCGGTGTTCACCGACACCCAGTTCTGGCGGGTCACGCTCAACACGATTGTGCTGATCGCCGGCACGGTGATCGCCTCGGTGATCCTCGGGCTGGTGTTCGCCCTGTTGCTCGATCGGAAGTTCCTGGGCCGCGGCATCGTACGCACCCTGCTGATCACGCCGTTCCTGGTGACGCCGGTCGCCGCCGCACTGTTGTGGAAAACCAGCCTGCTCTCGCCGACCAACGGCCTCGTCAACTGGTTGCTGAGCCCGTTCGGGGTACAGACCGACTGGCTCAGCACCTATCCGCTGATAAGCGTCATCGCCGAATTGGTGTGGCAGTGGACGCCGTTCATGATGTTGCTGATCCTGGCCGGGTTGCAGTCGATGCCCCACGACATCCAGGAGGCCGCCCGCGTCGACGGCGCCACCAGCTTCCGACTGTTCCGTGAACTCACCCTGCCGCACCTGCGCCGGTTCATCGAACTCGGCGCCGTGCTGGGGGCGATCTACCTGGTCAACACGTTTGACGCGGTGTACATGATGACCTCCGGCGGACCAGGCGTGTCCAGCGCGAATCTACCGTTCTACATCTATCAGCGAGCCTTCCTCGGCTTCGACATCGGTCAGGCCGCGGCGATGGGCGTGGTCACCGTGATCGGCACCATCGTGGTCGCCTCGCTGGCCCTGCGTCTGATCTTCAAGACCTTCACCGGAAACGAGGAGGCGGCCTGATGACCACCACCACTACCCCCACCCACCGGTCCTCGGCGACCATCGACGGTGTGGAGATCACCCGCAAACGTGACACCCGTGGCGCCCTACTGACGGTGCTCACCTGGATTCTGGCGCTGGGCTTCTTCTTTCCGGTGTTGTGGATGGTGCTCACCGCGTTCAAGAAGGAAAGCCAGGCCGCGACCGACCCACCGACGTTCATCTTCACCCCCACCCTCGACCAGTTCCGCGAAGTGTTCGACGCCGGAATCGGAACACCACTGCTGAACTCGGTGTTCGCCACCATCGTGTCCACCATCCTGGTACTGGCGCTGGGCGTGCCCGCCGCATTCGCCCTGTCACTGCGCCCGGTCCGCAAAACCCAAGACGCACTGTTCTTCTTCATCAGCACCAAGATGCTGCCGATCGTCGCCGCCATCATCCCGCTGTACGTCATCGTCGGACGCATCGGCATGCTCGACAACATCTGGACCCTGGTCATCCTCTACACCGCCATGAACCTGCCCATCGCCGTGTGGATGATGCGCTCATTCTTCCTCGAAGTACCCGCAGAACTCCTCGAAGCCGCCAGCATCGACGGCGCCAGCCTCTGGACCTCGGTGCGCGAAGTGATCCTGCCACTGGTCTCCCCCGGCATCGCCGCCACCGCACTGATCTGCGTCATCTTCTCCTGGAACGAATTCTTCTTCGCCGTCAACATGACCGCCGTCAACGCCCAGACCATGCCGGTGTTCCTCACGGGCTTCATGTCCGGGCAAGGCCTCTACTGGGCACAACTATCCGCCGCCTCGGTCCTCGCCGCCCTGCCCGTCGTCATCTGCGGCTGGATCGCCCAGAACAAACTCGTCCGCGGACTGTCCTTCGGCGCAATCAAATAGACCCCACCCCTCACCCTCACCAGTCTCAGGAGATACCGATCATGGCTTCCATCACCTACGACCAAGCCTGCTGCGTCTACCCCGGCGCCGACAAACTCGCCGTCGACCGCCTCAACCTCGACATCGAAGACGGCGAATTCGTCGTCCTCGTCGGCCCCTCGGGCTCCGGCAAATCCACCGCACTGCGCATGCTCGCCGGCCTCGAAGACATCGACTCCGGCCAGATCCGCATCGGCGGCAACAACATGGTCGGCGTCGCCCCCAAAGACCGCGACATCGCCATGGTCTTCCAGAACTACGCCCTCTACCCCAACAAAACCGTCGGCGAGAACATGGGCTTCGCGCTCAAGATGCGCGGCATCCCCACCGAGGAACGCACGGCCAAAGTCGCCGAAGCCGCCCGCCTGCTCGACCTCACCGACTACCTCGACCGCAAACCCGCCAAACTCTCCGGCGGTCAACGCCAACGCGTCGCCATGGGCCGCGCCATCGTCCGCGAACCCCAAGTGTTCTGCATGGACGAACCCCTCTCGAACCTCGACGCCAAACTACGCGTACAAACCCGCACCCAAATCGCCGCACTACAACGCCGCCTGGGCACCACCACCGTCTACGTCACCCACGACCAAGTCGAAGCCATGACCATGGGCGATCGCGTCGCCGTCCTGCGCCACGGCGTACTCCAACAGTTCTCCACGCCCGCCGACCTCTACGACCGACCCGTCAACGCCTTCGTCGCCGGCTTCATCGGCTCACCCGCCATGAACCTGTTCACCGCACCCGTCACCGACGGCGCCATCACCATCGCCGGATCCACCGTCGACCTCGACAACGAAACGCAAGCCTTGCTCCGCAAATCCGGACTGGGCAAAGTCATCGTCGGGATCCGTCCCGAACACCTCGCCATCGGCGACACCGGCATCGACGCCGACGTCGCCCTACTCGAAGAACTCGGCAGCGAAAGCTACATCTACGCCCGCGTCGACGACCCAACCATCGCCAACCTCGACGGTGAACCGGTCACCCTGGTCGCCCGGTCTCCCCAGCGTGCGCCGGCCAAGGCCGGAGAATCGGTGCGGCTGCACCAAATCGACCGGGCGGTACACCTGTTCGATCCCGACACCGGCGACCGCATCGCCGGATGACCGGGTGATCTGAGATCCGCGCGTGCCGCTGCCTCCGCTGATAAGGTCATCGCGCCGACAACAGCGGAGGAGCGCCGGTGACTTCGGAGAATCCCCTATCGACCGAGAACAATCGTCCGGCCGACGACAACGTCGATTCGCCTGCCGGAAAGCCTGTGGTTCCCTGGTGGCGGCGACACCTCGGCCGCTACCGCTTTGTACCGGTGACCGTCGCCCTGGTCTTTGTCTGGTTCTCCATGACGCCGTCACTGCTACCGCGCGGAGCGTTCTTCCAAGGCGTGGTCAGCGGCGCATCCGCAGCCGTCGGCTACTGCCTGGGCGCGTTCGTCAGCTGGTTCATCCGGTACATGATGTCGCGCGAGGAACCCTGGCGCCCGCCGGCACGGCGATCATGGCTAGTCCTCGGTGGGATCGCGGTCATCGGAACCGTGCTGATGTTGGTGTGGTTCGCCCAGTGGCAGGACGACATTCGCGATCTGATGGGTGTGGATCGCCTGAGCTGGAACTCCTACCCGCTGATCCCGATCGTGGGTGTGGTCGTGTTCTTGATCCTGGTGAGCCTGGGGCGGTTGTTCGCATACTCGGTGCGCTGGTGTGTGCGGCACCTCAACCGGGTCGCCCCGCCGCGCGTGTCGGCAGCGGTGGGTGCCGTCGTGGTGGTCCTGTTGACGATCTTCATCCTCAACGGCGTGGTGGCGAAGTACTCGATGCAGTGGCTCAACGCCAGTTTCGCTGCTGCCAACGATGAGACGAAAGCCGAGACGTCGCCGCCCACCTCGTCGTTGCGCTCCGGCGGTCCCGGCTCGCTGGTCACGTGGGATTCGCTCGGCCGCGAAGGACGGGTGTTCGTCGCCAAGGGGCCCGATGTGGGTGCGTTGTCGGTGTTCAACGGGGCGCCGGCACAGGAGCCGATCCGGGTGTACGCCGGGTTGGAGTCGGCGGACAGTCTGCGCGAAGAGGCGGAGTTGGCCGCCGATGAGCTCGTGCGGACCGGCGGTCTCGAACGGGCCGTCGTCGCGGTGGCCTCCACCACCGGCAGCGGCTGGGTCAACAAGGCGACGGTGGATTCGCTGGAGTACATGTACAACGGCGATACCGCGACGGTCAGTATGCAGTACTCGTATCTACCGAGCTGGCTGTCGTTCCTGGTGGACAAAGAGCGCGCGCGCCAGGCCGGGCGCGCGCTGTTCGAAGCCGTGTCCGAACGCGTACGTGCTCTGCCGGAGGCGGATCGGCCGAAACTCGTCGTCTTCGGTGAGAGTCTGGGATCGTTCGCCGGTGAGGCCGCGTTCGGGACAATCCCGGCGTTGGCGGCGCGGACCGACGGCGCGCTGTTCAGCGGTCCGACGTTCAACAACACTCTGTGGAACGACACCACGAACAACCGGGACGGGGACTCGCCGCAGGTGCTGCCGGTCTATGACGACGGCACGCAGGTTCGCTTCATCGCCGACGAGACCGATCTTTCCCATCCCGACTCGGAATGGAAGCCGTCGCGCATCGTGTACCTGCAGCATGCCAGCGACCCCATCACGTGGTGGAATCCGAATCTGATTCTCAATGAACCGGATTGGCTGGCAGAACCGAGAGGTCGCGATGTGCTGTCCTCGACCCGGTGGATCCCGTTCGTGACCTTCCTGCAAGTGTCCGCCGACATGGCTGTCGCGGTGAATGTTCCGGACGGACACGGTCATGACTACAAGGCGGCGCTGCCCTACGCGTGGGCCGACATCCTGGAGCCGCCGGGTTGGACCGAGGCGAAGACCGCGGCGTTGTTGCCACGCCTCAACCGCGACTGATCCTCAGACCTGTCCGGTGGCGTCGTAGACCCAGCTCGTATCGGCGGTCATGAGGTCGTCCATCCACGTCGGCGGGGCGCTGTTGAGCAGGGTTGCCGAGTCCCAGTAGTCCTTCCAGAGGGTGATCTGACCGTTGCGCACGCGATGCATGGTGACGAACGGCAGGTCGGCGACCTCGCCGGTGGGCCACGTCCAGGTCTCCGAATGCTCGTAGGTGACGTCGTCGCCGTCGGCCACGATCAGACCGTCGTGGTTGTGGCACGCCGACAACGGCTCGAGACCCACCTTGAGGCGTGCGACGATGTCGGCGGGCCCGCGGGCGGCCATCGTGGGACCGAACGGGACGTCGAGGTAGATGCAGTCGTCGGCCAGGAACGGGACCACCGCATCCCAATCACGGTCGGAAAGTGCCCGCCAGAGGCCGAGGACGGTGTCGGTCGGGGTCACTCTGTTGCTCCGGCCTCGGCGAGTGTCGCTCCCTGCGACGGCTGCGCGTCGTGGCCTGACCGAACCTCGGTCACCGGATCGCCGCGACGACCCGCACGGAGGAACTGGCCCGTCCGGGTCTGCCCCACCCGATCGGTCGCTGCGCCCCGGTCCATCACCTTGTGGCCGCTCACGAAGACCGCGACCACCGTGTCGTCGTTGCGATTGACCATCCGCGACATGCCGCCGAATGCCGGCACGGTTGCCTCGGCGTACGTTTCGAGCGATTCGTCGAGGCGCTCGGGGTCGACGATCATCAGGTCGGCCCGGTCCCCCGGTCGCAGGTGCCCGGCGTCGATGCCATACCAGTCGGCGAGTTCACCGGTCATGCGGTGGACGGCGGCGGCAACGTCCATGAAGGGCTCGCCACGCTGCTCGGCGGTGTGGACATGTTTGAGCAGCCGCAGACCGAAGTTGTAGAAGGCCATGTTCCGCAGATGTGCGCCGGCATCGGAGAAGCCGAGTTGGATTCCCGGCTCGCGGGCCATCTGTTTGAGGACTTCGGGTCGGTGGTTGGAGATGGTGGTTCGCCATCGGATGTCGGTGCCGTGCTCCACCACGAGGTCGAGGAAGGCGTCGACCGGATGGAGTCCACCTCGATCGAGTCCGACCTGTCCGAACGATTTCCCGACCACCGATTCGTCTGGGCAGGAGACGATCTCCGCGTCGAAGAAGTCGCGGTGCCAGACGCGTGTACCGAACTTCGACTCGTAGTCCTTGCGGAATCGTCGGCGGTAGTCCTCGTCGCGCAGCAGCTCGTCGCGTGCGAACTCCTCCTTGAGGTGCAGGGCGGCCGCACCGGAACCGAATTCCTCGAAGATCACCAGGTCGATGCCATCTGCGTACACCTCGAAGGGCACCGGTAAATGCTGCCAGCGGAAGTCACCGCCGAGCCGGTTGACCAGTCCCGCAAGCGGTCCCATGATCTTGATGGCGTAGGGGTTCGCTTTGATATCGGCCGCCGAGAGCAGGCTCGTCTTGAGTTTGCGTCGCCCGATCCCCAGCGAGGTGAAGGCTTGCGAGCCGACGTTGGCCGGGTTGGTGATGTCCGGGCCGGCCTGCAAGATGCGACCGGTCTTGCGGAGCAGCGACTTGAGACGCCGCAGTTCTCGAGGCTTGGCAAAGGTCGACGGAAGAGTACGTGAGCGGCAGGTGTCGCCGTCGAGTTTGTCGAACAACAGCTGCTGCGACGACATTCCCACGAAACCCGCGTCCAAGGCGTCGGCCAGCCAGCGCTCCATCTGCGCCTGCTCCGCTGCGGTTGGACGGACAGCATTGCGGGTGGCCCGGTCGAGGCCCATGGCCGCAGTCCGCATGTCGGAGTGCCCGATGAATGCGGCGACATTCGGGCCGAGGGCGCGACGTTCGAGCGCATCCACGTACTCCGCCGGAGTCGACCACGTCTTGTGCGTATCGATGGTGTCGATGACGTGGTGGCGTGGGATCGCCTCGACCCGACCGAACAAGTCTCCCGCCTCGGTCCCGTTGACATGGACGGTCGAGAGCGAGCACGAGCCCACCAGCACCGTGGTCACCCCATGCCGCAGGGACTCGGCGAGCTCCGGCTGCGCGAGCACCTCGATGTCGTAGTGGGTGTGGATGTCGATCATCCCTGGCAGTACCCACTTGCCCGTCGCATCGATCACGTCTGTGCACCCGGTCTCGTCGATGCGGTCGGCCGAGACCACGGCGACAACGCCGTTGCGGATGCCGATGGATCTGACGGCCGGCGGAGTGCCACTGCCGTCGAACCAGAGCCCGTCACGAATGATTGTGTCGTAGGTCACTCGATCATTAGAGACGTGCCTTCGGATGGGTGTCAACGAGTTGGTAGACATTTTTCGATTTCTGTACACCTGACCCACCGGCCGTCACCCAGCAGGACCGCGGTCGGGTCGCAACAGACCAACAGTCGCAACAGAGCAAGAATGGTCGGGCGTCGGGGCACGCGACCGGCGGATACTGAGTGCATGGTTGAGGAGACGGGGCGTGATCGTATCCGCGAGTTACTCGATGCGGTGCTGAGTGAGGACCATCGCAGCCTCGACGACATGGCCGCCGGCGCACACTCCTCGGCGTTTCACTTCAGTCGACAGTTGACCCGTCATGTCGGCGAGTCGCCGGTGGCCATGCGGCGTCGGGTGATGCTCGAGCGAGCCGCATGGCAGCTCCAGCGTGATTCGTCGGTGACTGATGCGGCGTTTGCTGCGGGTTACGAGTCGGTGGACGGATTCGCCCGCGCGTTCGCGCGGGCGTTCGGCCATGCGCCGAGCCGTCTCGGTTCTCGTGACGTACGCGGCCACTGGTTGCCGTCACCGAACGGCATCCATTTCCATTCGCCGACCGTGTTGTACATCGACAGCGACAACGCGACTGAAGAATCTGCAGGTGACGTTCTCGCCATGATGACACGCCACGACCTCGAGGACATCGAGGCGCTGCTCGAGATCGTCAAAGGAATCGACGAATCCGATTACTGTGCGCCACGATTGCCCGGCCACCAAGTGCTGCAGTGGAGTGGTCCAGAGGAATCGATCGCACAGGTCATGACGCAGCTCGTCGCGGGCAAGGCCCCATGGCTGGCCAGCATCGACGGTGAGGACACACCCGACCTCGACATTGCGATGGACGTGACGGTGTTGACGGAACTACACCAGGAGATAGCTCCACGTTGGCTGGCCCTGACCCGTGACATCGATCGCCGCTCGGCGTGGTCGGATCGCATCGTCGACGCAATCTGCGATCCGCCGGAGTCGTTTCTGCTGTCGCAGATCTGGGCGCACGTCCTGACCTTTTCTGCTCATCGGCGACAACTGGTCCGTTGGATGCTTGCCGACGCCGGCATCGACACGACGGGCGCCGATCCCGACCCCATCATGTGGCACCGACACCGATCTGGAGGCACGCTATGAGTTCACATCCCATATTCCGCTACTACACGGCGAGCACGCTCGATGGATATCTGGCCGACCCGGACGATTCGTTGGACTGGTTGCTCACCCAACCCATCGACGAAGGCGGCGCGATGAACTACACCGAGTTCATCGCTGACATCGGCGCCATGGTCATGGGTTGGACCACATATCGCTGGCTACTCGAGAACGAGGTCAGCGATGGAAAGCCGTGGCCATACGACATTCCGTGCTTCGTGTTCACCCACCGCGAGATCACGCCGATCGCCGATACCATCTCCGTTGTCACCGGCGATCCCGGGAGCAAGCGAGACGCTCTGGTGGCGGCCGCCGGAGGCAAGGACATCTGGATCGTCGGTGGTGGCGATCTGGCAGCACAGTTCGCTGACGCGAGAATGCTCGACGAGATCGTGGTGTCGTTCGCGCCGGTCACGCTCGGCGAGGGTCGCCCACTATTCCCCCGACGATATGACCTGGAACTTGTTGACACGGCGCGAAACCGGGCATTCGTGTGCGCACGCTATGCGGTGGTGGGTCCGCGGCCGCGGGTGGCATCCTGACGGCGACGGCTGCGCCCGCCGCCGATCACCTGGGGTAGGTGACGATGATCTGGCCGGTGCGGGCGTTGCGCCAGGTGATGGTGCGGTCGGTGTGCATGGTCGGTATCCACGGCCCGTCGTGTTTGCGGTCGTGGTCGGGTCGGCACAGGGGTGCGAGGTTGAACCCCACAGTCCAGCCACCGGCCAACGGGTCGGTATGACAGAACTTGTGTAGGTGGTCGAGTTCGCATTCCTCGGATGGTCTGCCGCAGTAGGGGTAGCGGCAACGCCGGTCCAGTTGAATGATCTCCGCCCGCAACGCGGCTGACGGCCTGTAGGTCAGCGCCCCAGGTGGTGGGGCGGCGAACCCACCGTGCCCGGTCAGGTCGATCGGTGGGGCCGGTGTGCGGTTGCCGAAGATGATCAGTCCGCTGGCGGTGCGGGTTTCGCTGGGGCGGGCGGTGATGGTGGTGGCGTGTGGTGCGATTCGTGCGGCGTGGGCGGGGTCGATGGCGCCGTAGCCCATCAGGCGGGTGGGGTCGAGGCCGGTGGGGTCGTGGAGCAGGGTCAGGCCGGGGACGATGAGGTCGGAGTCGGAGTCGGAGTCGCTGTCGGTTTCGGCGGAGTCGTCGGCCGGTTCCGCGTCGGCGACGTCGGTGTCGTGTTCGGCGGGTGGTGCGGTGATGAACTCTCGTCGCGGTTTCGGGGAGGGCGCGGCATCCTGAGTGGTGTCAACGGCATTGGTTCCGGTGCCGGATTGGCTACTCTCGCCGTTGTTGTCGATGTTCGAGTCGCTGTCGCTGTCGACGGCAGTGTCTTCGTCGATGTCGGCGAGGGTGATCGGCTGTTCTTCTGCCGCGTCAGGCCCACCGGTCGCGGGTTCGTCGGCGGTTTGGCCCGATGCGCTGGCGTCGTGAGCCGTGCTGGTGTCGACCGACGAGTCGCGCTCACTGTCGGTGACCGAACTCGGGGTGGCATCCGTGGCCTGCCCCCGGTTGCTGGTACGAGTCTGGCGGGCGGGGCAGGTGTCGTCGCCACAGTGGCAGCGCAATTTCGCGCCGGGGGCTTTGATGATCTCGGCGAACGCGGCCACGCGTTGGGCTTTGATGCTGCGCCCATCACGGCGGCAGACCCGTCGTCCGATGAGGGCGCTGATGCGGTCACGCAGGTGCACGCCGTGTTCGGCGGGGATGCAGGCGTCGACGGTCATGTGACCGAACGCTTCGTTACCGATCGTCACATCCCCGAACAGATCGGTGATGTCCTCGCGGGTCTGGGCCGCCCGATCAGGATCAAGACTGATGATGATCGCGTCGAGATCATCGCGCAGTGCAGTGTCGGTGGTGGGTCGGCTGGCCAGATCGAGCACCACATCATCGAAATCCCACGGCTCATCCTCGTCGGCGGGATTGTCGGTAACAGGATCGGGGTCGGTGTCGGCCGCAGCATCACCAGCCTCGTCGGAGCCGACGTCGTCAGTGCTGTCACCGTCGGTGTCGGGATCGAGGTCGGCTGCGGGGTCGTCGAGGTCGAGGGTGAGTTCCTCCTCGACATCCTTGCTCTCGGTGTCGGGTTTGTCGGTGGTTTCGGCGTTGCCGGCGAGTTCGCCCAGTCGTGCTCGCAGGTCGCCGGTGGGGCCGGTGGCGGCGCCGCGGATGGCCACGCCCAGTCGGTGGGGCCTCAGGTCGCCGGCGCGGAAGGCGTCACGGATCTTGGGGTGTTCGTCGAGGAGTTCATCGAGACCGACCCATTCGCCGGCTTGACGTCTAGAAATACCCAACTGCAGCGAGATTTCGCCTTTCGCGGCCTTGTCCGCGGCATTGCGGATGCGGTTCGGAACGAAATCGTTGTAGCCGGTGATGCGCTCGTTGTAAGTGGATTGACCGATCTGACGGGCGATCTGCATCGCGATTGCTTGGGCTTGATTACTCAACCGCAACAAATCGCGACCATGCTGCGCCAACTCATCGAGACTGCTCGAGGCCAGCAGAGCGTCGTCGGCAGCACGGTCGGTGAACGTGAACACGAAACACTCCTTTCCAGCGAAGACGGCCTCTGAGGTCGGGATGGATTGGTGGGAAATCGAACTGGGGAGTTGACCCCGGATCTTGGACACGTTGAATCCCGCATCTGTGCGGGAGGAAGCGAGATGATCAAGACATGGCCCGAAAGCACTATTCG
>NZ_JBITWL010000034.1:0-37901 GCF_044543825.1 Gordonia sp. NPDC062954
TCTGTCACCCGTCAACTACGAAAACCGTTACAGTGCTACACTGTTGACCGCTGCATGAATCCCACCCAGTGTCCAAGATTCGGGGTTAAGGCCGCCGCCCGCCTGAGCGAAGACCCCGCCGCACTGTCGTCGTGGTGGACCGCCCACCTCGACGCCCACTGGCGAACACTCACCGCCGAAAACGGTCCGCTGTATCTGTGCACCCCCGAAAAACACACCACCACAGACACACTCACCGACGCGAGCACTCCACCACCGCCCGGATGGTTCGACCCACCCGCCGACCACACCACCGCCGCGTAACACGACGAGACGAGCCAGCCATGCCACCAACACCACTAGTGCACTGGGCGCTCGTCGGCTGCTTCGTGCTGCTGATGGTCGGAGCCATCACCGGCGTCATCGTCGTCACCAAAGCCGCACTGCGTCAACGCCGCCCACCCCCCAGACACCACCACAGACCTGATCACGACGGAGCACACCATGACGACTGACCGACACCTCCACATCACCGCGTCCGAAGGAGACCCATCGTGATCGCCATCCCTCTCGCATCGTTTCCTGGTCCAGCGATGGGACCCGGCTGGCAGCCCTACCGACGGTCGGTGTCGTCGACCTTCCTTGCCAACATCGGCATCGCGGCGGTCATCGTCGGTCTGTTCCTCGCGATTCGCGACCTCTGGACCTCCGACGGGGGCGAACAGGTGTGGTCGTGGCTACACACACTCGCCGAGGACCGCGCCGCTGCGGGCACTGACGACGGCCACCGGGATGGCCAGATGATCGGCGAGTCGATCGAGTCCGACGGCCACCTGCGGGGTGAATGAGCGATGGCGACACAGGTTGTCGGCGGCCGGTATCGCATGGCCAGCCAGCCAGTGGCGTTGCTGGTGGCAGCGCTGATCGGCGTCACATCAGTCGCAGGCTGCGCGGCCGGTGATAGGGGCAGGTCATCGTCGCCCCAGACCGTGGGGTGCACCCAGACCGCGGTCGCCCTGGCTGAGCGGTTGCAAGAGCAGTATCCGCAGACCGAAGTATCGGTACGCCCGACCACCGATACCAGCCCACCAGCTGACCGCGGCCGCGTGGTGCTAGTCGGGATCAACAACTGGGCCACCGATGCCGGCCGCGCTCTCGGTGCCCGCATCGCTACCGCAGTGCAGCGCGACGCCGCCGTCAACCGCGTCGAGTACGTGCTGTTCAACCGCACCTACTGGCCGGGCGACCCGACCGTGCATCCGCGAGCGCAACCGATGGAAGACCGCGGCAGCCCAATCGCCAACCACGCCACGCACGTACGGATCACCACCCAGCCCGCACCGTTGGTCGAGTGCCCTGATGCCTAATCCCGGCGACGGCGAGGACCCGCCGTGAGATGACTCAGGCCCTGACAGGTGCTGGACACACCTGCCAGGGCACTGATCGGCCAGAGATCGAGCCTCTGACCAGTGAGAAACGATAGCCACCCACCCTCGCCCCGGCGCAGTCCGGGCCGGGAGTGGACCTCACTTTGGTAGGAGCTCGACGCATGGCACGCAACGCCACCCCTGAGGACAACGCCCCCAATCTGTTCGATCTGCTCGCCGACACCGACCCATCCGGGCAGCGGATGTCGGCACCGCAGAGCACTATGGATACCCACACCGAGGAGGACACCGATGTTTCACGATCTGCGCACGGCACTGACCGAGCGGTACGCCCAGGAACTGACGCAGATGGACCGCACGCAGTTCGAGGACTTCCTGACCGCGGAAGTGACCCGGCTGCAGGCCGAGATCGCTCAGACGCAGTCACAGACGGAACTGGCGACGATCGCGGCGTGGAAGGACCAGCACGGGGGCAAGGACCCGGACGTGCTGACGACGCAGCGGCTGTATCAGCAGGCCCGGTACTCGGCGGAGGAGACGGTGCTGGCGACGTTGTGGGAGGGATTCAGCAGTCCCGAGGACGACGACCAGCCGGACGACGAGCCGAACCCGGACACGATGACCGGGATGCAGCGGTGGCTGACGGCGTGGGCGATCGAGGCGACCCCGGAGACCGAACGACTGACCGAGCAGGTGTGGCCGGAGCAGACGCCGCGGTTTCAGGTGTGGGCCGAACAGCTGCTGCAAGCACGTCTGACCGACGGACTGCCGGTGCCCGACGGGCCGGAACATCCGCTGGTTCCCGAGCTGACCGCGATGGTGGCCGCAGCGCTGGCCGATCAGGATCGCGCCGACGCCGAGCCCGCGCGGAGGTAGTCGACGACGGCCAGGGACTGCTGTTTGAGTCGCTGGACGATCTGCGGATCCCGACTGACCCCGCCGTCGTCGACCCAGGCGGCACGCCGCTGCCGCCGAAGGCCGACGACGCGCTGCCGCAGGTGCCGCAGTCCGAGACGGGGTTGCCGCTGACCGCGTGGGCGAGCACCCGAGTCGCCCCGGCACGCCGCCCGGACGGCTCGGTCGTCTACGTCAAGGCCGACCATGTGGTGGCCGGCCTCGAACCCGACCCCACCCCCGACTCGGACACACCGGAACCGGAGCCGTCGAGCTCCGCGGCCATCGACGAGACCACCACGTCTATAGCTGCTGATGTGGGGCCTGCAACCCGGTTCACGCATCCGGGGACGGTGCTGGTGCCGTCTGGTGCCAAGTCGCGTGCTCGCGCCAACATCGCCGCACTCGAGGTCCTCATCGAGACAGCGCGCACCGGACGCCCGGCGACAGCGGCCGAGCACGAGGTCCTGGCGCGGTGGTCGGGGTGGGGTGCCGCGGCCGACATCTTCGACGAGTCCAAGTCGGAGTGGGCACCCGAACGTGACCAGTTGCGTGTCCTGTTGGATTCGGAGCAGTGGCGCCAAGCGAAGGCCTCCACGCTCAACGCCCACTACACCGATCCCGCGATCGCTCAGACGATGTGGTCGGCGATGAGTCGCGCTGGGTTTGACGAGGGACTGGTCCTCGAACCCGGCTGCGGCAGCGGCACGTTCATCGGTCTCGCCCCGCCCGGCGCACAGATGGTGGGGGTGGAGCTCGACCCGACGACCGCTCAGATCGCCCATCTGCTCTACCCCGACGCCCAAGTACGGTTGGAGGGTTTCGAGACCACCCGCGTCCCGGACGGCTCGTTCGCCGCGGTGATCGGCAACGTCCCGTTCGGCGGGTTCACGGTGCACGACCCGATCCACAATCCGGCCCGCCACCGCATCCACAACCACTTCCTTCTCAAGTCGCTCAACCTCACCGCCCCCGGCGGCTACGTCATGGCGATCACCACCGCCGGGACCTTAGACGCGGCCTCGGACAAGGCGCGCCGCGACATGCACGCCGTCGCCGACCTCGTCGGCGCGGTGCGGTTGCCCTCGACCGCATTCGAACGGGTCGCCGGCACCCAGGTCGTCACCGACGTCTTGGTGTTCCGCCGCCGCGAGTCCGACGCCGCCGCACCCGCGGACGCCGACTGGCTGCATTCTGACCTCGTCGCCCTCCCTGACCGGACCGGCGAGACCACCGAGATTGGGGTGAACCGCTACTTCACCACCCACCCCGAGCATGTGCTGGGCACGATGCGTGTCGATCGCGGGCTCTACCGCGACGGGATGCTCGTCGTGGCCGCCGACCCCGGCAACGATGTCGCCGCCGACCTCGACGACCGACTGACCAACATCGTCGACGCCGCACTGGAACGCGGCGACGGACTGTTCCTCGCCGACGACACCGCCACAGCCGGGATGGAGTTCACCGCCGGCGCCCTGGACACCGACGCCCTCTACGGCGAGGACATCCCGATCGGGCACGTCAGCTACGACGAGACCACCGGGGTGTTCACCCGCCGCGGGATCGACGGCGACGAGCCAATGAAGGTGCCCGCGACCCGCACCACCGAGACCCGACACCTGTTGCGGCTGCGTGACCTGTTCGCGGCCACAATCGCCGCCCAACGCACCCAGAGCAGCCGCGCAGAGCGTGACGCGCTGCGCGCGGACCTCAACGAGGTCTACGACGCCTACCTCAACACCTACGGCCCGGTGAACCGGGCGAAGCTGGTGGGCGGCAAGGAACGCACCGCCGAGGAAGCCGCGAAGAAGTTCGTAGAACTCGAAGGCAAGTGGCGGACCGCCAATCGCGACGCCGACGGCGCCGACTATCCCGGCCCCCTGCCCGAGGATGTGGCGGCCGAGCTCGATGAGAAGGCATGGCAGGTCAGCGCACCCTCGCGGCGCCAAACCCATCTCGAGGCGGTCCGCGCCGACCCGGGGATGGCCGGCGTGCTGGCGTTGGAACGCTACGACGACCAGACCGGCACAGTCAGCAAGACCGCGGTGTTCTCCCGCGACGTCGTCGTCGCGCCGGTCCCGGTGTCACGCGCGGACACCCCGGCCGAAGCCGTCGCGATCAGTCTCGGTGAACGCGGCCGAGTCGATCTCGACCGCGTCGCCGAACTGCTCGACCAACCCGCCGCCCAAGCGCGCGAGTCGATCCGTGGGCTGGTCTACGCCGATCCAGACATGCCCGAAGATCTGATACCCGCGCCCACAGCGTTGTCGGGCAACGTGCGCGCCAAACACGCCCGCGCCGCCGAAGCCGCCCGCGCCGATCCCGGTAACCGGGACTGGGCAGAGCTAACACAAGCACTGGCGCAGGTGATTCCGGACGACAAGCAACCCTCCCAGATCGGGTCAGTCAAACTCGGACCGACTTGGATCGAGCCGCGCGACTACGAAGCGTTCGTGCGCGAAACCTTCGGCGCCACGAGTGCCCGAGTGACGCGCGCGGCCGGTTCGTGGGGCGTCGAGGTGCCACCTGACGAACGCAACAGCGCGCTGATGCGCACCGAGTACGGCGCCGACAATGCGGACAGGAAGAACAAGGCGCTCGATGCGATCGACATCACCGAAATGCTGCTCAACCAACGGTCGATCGTGGTCAAGAACTCAGGGCCGGCGCAGGAAGAGGGGGCACCAGAAGTCGATGCCCAGGCCACCATCCTCGCCCAGGTCCAAGCAGAGAAGATCACCACCGAGTTCCGGTCGTGGCTGTGGTCGGATGATGAGCGCCGCGACCGCCTCGTCGCCGAATGGAACCGCCGCTTCAACACCTGGGTCCGCCCCGAACACGACGGATCACGGCTGGCACTGCCCGGTCTGTCCCCGGTATTCGAGCCGCACCCCTACCAACGCGATGCGGTAGCGCGGATTCTCGCCGAGCCGACGGTGCTGCTCGATCACGTGGTCGGCGCTGGCAAGACCGGCACGATGTTCATGTCGGCGATGGAGCTCAAACGCCGCGGCCTGGTGAATCAGCCGTGGATCGTGGTGCCCACCCACCTCATCGAGCAGTTCGGCCGAGAAGTGAAGATGTGGTACCCCGCGGCCAACGTGCTCGTGGGGCGCAAAGGAATGTCACCTGAAGACCGCCGCGTGTTCGCCGCCCAGACCGCGACCAGCGACTGGGACATGGTCATCATCCCAGCCTCGGTGTTCTCCGCGATCCGGGTCCACCCGCAACGCCGTGTCGACTACATCGCCGGCCAGCTCGCCGAACTCGACGCCGAATTGTCTGCGAGCGCAGGCGACATGACCCAGGCGACCGTCAAGAAGATCGAACGCGCCAAGAAACAGCTCCAGAAACGACTCGACGCCGCGACCGATCAGGCCAAGAAGGACCACGGGGTGTTGTTCGAAGACACCGGCGCGGACTATCTGTTCGTCGACGAGGCCCACGAGTACAAAAACAAGGGCCGCCAGTGCGCGATCGACTCGCTGTCACTGACCGGGTCGAACAAGGCCGAGGACCTGTCGATGAAGCTGGACTACCTGCGTGAACGCCGCCAACACCAGGCGGTCGCGGCCGGGCGGGTCATCACCCCGGGCGCTGAGCGGGTCGCGACGTTCGCCACCGGCACCCCGATCGCGAACTCACTCGCCGAGTCGTGGGTGATGCAGCAATACCTACGCCCGGATGTGCTGGAGGCGGCCGGGGTCCGCTCGATCACCGACTGGGCGGCGTCGTTCACCGCGACCCGCTCCGAGACGATCCCCAACGCCACCGGCACCAAACTGCGTGTCGTGTCGAAGGTGTCGGCGTTCGCCAACCCCAAAGAGATGTTCGCCATGGCCGCCCAGTACACCGACGTCGTTGTCCGTGAACAGGTCCCAGCCAATCTGCCCACCCATGACGGGCGGCAGATCATCACCAGCACACCCGGTCAGGAGCGGCGCGATTTCATCGCCGACCTGGACTATCGGGCCGACAATCTCGACCCGCGACGCGCCGACATCGACAACGTGCTCAAGATCCTCAACGACGGCCGCAACGTTGCGCTCGACCCGGCGCTGGCCAACCTCGACCCGGATCCGGGAAACACCCGCGCCGATGCCGTGGCCGAACAGGTCGCCCGCATCTACCACGCAAACGCCGACAACGAATACCTCACCGAGGAAGGGGAGCGGTCCCCGATCCGCGGGGCGTTGCAGCTAGTGTTCTGTGATCGCGGCACCCCGCGGCCCGACGGCCCGTCGGTGTACTCAAACCTCAAAGACCTTCTCGTCGAGCAGTATCAGGTGCCCGCGGAGAAGATCGCGTTCATCCACGACGCCAAGTCGCCGTCGCAGAAACTGGCGTTGCAGGCCGACTGCCGCGCTGGTCGGATCGCTGTGCTGGTCGGGTCGACCTCGAAGATGGGTACCGGCATGAACGTCCAAGGTCGCCTCATCGGTCTGCACCACATGGACGTACCGTGGCGGCCCGCCGATCTCGAGCAACGCGAAGGCCGGATCATCCGCCAGGGCAACCAGAATCCGCGGATCGAAATTCTGAACTACGTCACCGCAGGCACCACCGACACCGTCATGTGGTCGAAAGTCGAGTCCAAGGCGGCGTTCATCGAACAGGCCAAACGCGGCCAACTCGACGACGTCACCGAAGTCGACGACATCGCCGACGACTCACTGTCCGAAGCGGCTGCGGCGACCAAAGCCGCCGCGACCGGCGACGAACGGTTCCTCGAAATGGCCACCCTGGAAGACGAGGTGAAAAGCCTGTCCGCACTGGCCAGCGCCCACGCCGACTCCCGCTCCCACGCGCGACGCGTCGTGGCCGCCGCCGACCGGGCCATCCCACGGCTGGAAGACAACATCGCCAAGCTCGACGTTCTGCTGGCCGGTCACCAGGAGTGGATTGATGCCGGCAAGGAGTTCGTCGTCACCGGGGCCCGTCCTCTATCGAAGCGTCCGGAGCGGTCCGAGGCGCTGTTGTCGCGGGTGACCGCGGTCTACCACGAGCTCAAAGGTGCCGGCGTGAAGCATGCCATGCCGATCGCGTCGATACCGTCAGGGCTTCAGGCGCACGTCTCGCGCGAGTTCGCCCAGGACAAGGTCCACGTGTGGCTCGATTGTCCTGGGCGACCAGGGTTCACCCTCGACGCCTCCCAGGTGTTCACCACTGCCGAGCGGCGCACCGCGACCGCGTCGGGGCTCGCCACCCGTCTGGAGAACCTGTACACGGGCCTCGACGACACCCGTGCTCAACTGGTCGCCGACATCGCCAGCTACCGCCGCGAAGTCGAGGTGAACGCTCCGCGTATCGACGCACCGTTCACCCGGGCGGATGAGTTGCAGACCAAGCAGGTTCGGCTACGACAACTGCGGATGGAGATCGAACGGGCCCAACAGTCCGAGGAAGCGGTCGCCGCCCGCCAGGCTGCCGAGGAACGGATGCGTAGTGCCGGTCGTGAACCCGGCTGGAGTCTGGAACTCAACCCGACACCGGTCATGGTCGAAGAAGCAGGACTCGACCATGCCGACGAGTACATCGCCGTGATGAAGCGCTCCCACCAACGCCAAGCGGAGCTTTACCAGGCCGAGAAGGAGGCCACCACAGCAGAACCGGGAATCGGGACACTGCTCGCCGACACCCGACCCCCACCAGAGGCAGAACGCACAGAGAACACCGGATCACAGCCCCCGCCCCACGACCCACTCGATAACGGGACACAGCCCCAACGCGACCCGGACCTGGACCTGTGAGGCGACAGGGACGTTCACCGCGCGCAGACGGAGGCGATGGCAGGTGCGAGCTCGCTGTCGCACCCCCGATGCGGTTGTCGGCCCGGCCGGAGCTGATCTCGAGCAGGCCGCCTCGGACATGACTCGACGACAAGGGGCAACCGCTCACAAGAACCGGCCGCGTCAAGATCACCAGGTCCCCAGGAGCACAAGCCCACCCCGCAGCGGTGACCCACCGGACAGGCGTGGCTCGCCACGCGCGACCAGCATCGCCTGTCCCGGGTTCGTGATAGAAGCGAACCGCCACACCCGCGCACCCATCACCAGCAACCGACACCGAACAGGACGTGACTTCATGCTTTTGCAAACAGCTCGACTCTCCACCGCCGTCAAGACCATCGTCGCCGGACTTCTCATCACCGCCGGCCTCGCCACTGGTCTCGGCCTCGGTAGTGGGCAAGCGCACGCGAAGATCGACGACGGCCGATATAAGTACCAGCTGGTCATGTACGGCGTCATCCCATACCCGGAGTCCAACGCGCGGGTGATCGGCAACCGTCTGTTCCAAGACATCTACGGCGTCGGACCGTGGAATGCCACCAACAGCCACATCACCCAGACCCGCAACGGCGGCATCGTCTCGATCGCCGGTGACCCAGTCGCGCACTGGTACTCCCGCGTCGAACTACGCAAGACACCACACGGCTACAAAGGTGTTCTGTTCGCCGGCGGCGTCCCCACCGGCGACGTCTACCTACGTAAAGTCCGCTGACCACACAAAGGGTCGCGCAGGAACTGCCTGCGCGACCCTTTGCCGTTCGGGCGATCGGACGGACCGACGCTGTCGAGCGGGCGGTGCTGGTCAACAGTGACGTTCACCGCGTTGCGAACTGAGGCGTCGACGGGGTGGACGTCCTGGCACTACCATTCGCGATGGCAAAGGTTGGGGTTATGAAAGGGAATACACGATGCTGACGAGGTCGGGGATACGCGCGGGGGTGGCGGGTGCGGCGCTCAGTCTCGCGGTAGCTACCGGTGGGGCGGTGCTGTCCAGTCCGCCGGCGCAGGCCGCGCGGATCGTCGAGACGTCGCAACCGGGTGTGGTGGTGATCGAACTCAGCCACGCCGACACCGTGACCGCCGCCCACCTCGGCGCCGGCCGGGTCATCAACGCCCTACTGGGCAACGACTACTGGGGCGTCATCCTCGAAACCGACTCCCGCTATCGCGCCAGGGCGTACTACCGTCCGGAAAAGGCCGCCAGCTGGAATGACGTGACCGGTCACCAGGTCATCTCCGAGGCCGCCGCCCACCCGGGCGGGAGGGTCGTAATCGCGGTCTACATTGACCGAACCAGGAGCCTGAACGGGCATCCGCTGTGGATACAGCAGGTGTGGTGACCGACGTGAAGAAGAGGGAGTGGACGTGCCGTATCTCGGGTTGATCTACCTGGTGATCCTGGTGATCGCACTGATCGACATCATCAACACCGACGACGCCGCCGTGCGCGGGCTACCCAAATTCGCCTGGGTAATCCTGGTGGTGATGCTGCCGTTGGTCGGTGCGCTGGTGTGGCTGGCGGTCGGACGTCCCGTGGGCGATGAACGACCACACCGGCAGCATTCGGGTGCGGCCAGCGAGTTCCCGGAATACGACCACCCCGGCCGCTACATCCCGCAAGACCCCGAGGCAGACCGAGAGTTCCTCCGGCAGGTGCGCGATCGCGCCGAACAACAACGCCAGACCGCCCGCGAACAGCAACGAGCCGCCGACCGATCTGACCGCCCAGACGACGATCGTCCACTATCGCAATAGCAGTCAGCAGAAGTGTTTTCGTCGACCGTCAACTACGACCGCACACGATAAGGGGCACCATCTGATGTTCGACCGCACGCCACCACCGGTCCTCACCGACGGCGGGGATTGGTGGCTGCTTGTAGACGTGACGAGCGGGTTTGCAACCGGTGCGGTAGAGACCACGACCTGCTATTGCAAAGTGCTGCAATGGGAGCGCTGCGTCGACGCCGACCGCGAACCAGCGTTGGTGGGCTGGTTGAGTGGGAAGCTGCGTCCTGTGCGCGCCGACAGAATTCCGACTGACACTCCTGTCTCCCCGGGACATTATGTTCGCCTCACCAGGGAAGACATTGACGGCCTAGTGCAGGCAGGCAAATGGAAGACCATCGACATCTGGTAGCACCGCCGGGGAGAGCCCCGGCCGGGACCTCACTGCCGCTACATCTCAGACCCTGCTGGACGCGCGTACTTCCGCACGTGCACCGTGCCTAGGAGCCGCCAGACATGCTGGCGAGTCCAGTCCGTCCCGCCGGAGGGCGTCGGGACGCCGGCGTGGTTGAGGCGGTCGGCAATCTGCTGGTCGCTGTAACCGCGTGCGTGCCAGTCTGCGATCGCCTGGGCAGTGGAGGGTGAGCACAGCGGTGGCCGCCCGACCGGACGTCGGGATGTGGTTGTGGTCATGACCGCGGCTCGCCGTTGTCTCCGCGTCCCAGGACGCGAACGGTGTGGAGTAGATCGGCCAGGACGAGCCGTGCGTGCTCGCGTTGGGCCGGATCGGAGCTCCATAGCGCGGTGCAGGTAGCCGAGAACACGATCGCGCCTGCGATGACGACAGTGACGGCGGCGAAGATGAAAACCGCAGTGGGCGAGAACGAGATGTTGAGTGACGACACGAGGTCTGTCTCCTTGGAAGAAGGGGACAGCGCAACGCGCCTACAGACACCGGGTTAGGCGGCTAGGTGCACGATGCAAGGTCCCACGAGGGTAATCGGCTGGGAAACCTCGTGGGATGTGGGTCCGCGAACCACTCGCGGCTGGGTGGCCACTTCGTGACCGGGCGCCCGTGGACGGGAATTGCGGTGCTGCAAAAGAGTTTTAAGCGCGAGCGCAACTGAGACAGCGAAAAGCCAAGCGGAGTGCTCGCGGGCGGCCCGGACCGCCGCCAGACCGTCGGTGAAGGATTTCGGTCCCCGGACAGCGCGCCGTTGCAGAAACGCACTGCACGCTGCGCCAATAGCCCGTCGTCGCTCGATCAACGACGACCAGAATTGTTCGATCGTGCCCAGCGAGGCGGTCAGGCCTCGCAGCGACGAAGCTAGGCGTTGCTGCGTGCCCATTAGTGCCGTGACCTGCCCATAGTCGAGCGATGCGAACGGTTGGGGTGTGACTTGGGCTAGGCCGAAGCGCTCTAGCGGAACCTTCGGCATCATTCGGCGGACGACCTCGGCGTTCTGCTCAACCATCCTCCGCATGGAGGGGCTGAGGTGAGCCGAGGTCGTCATGGCACCTAGTTTAGTTCGACCTTCCGAGTGTTCGGTATTTCAGAGACCGCCGAACCTTCCTGCGCGCCAACCAGGTGGGCATGTTAGTCGCCGATGCCGTGGTCGTGGCCTCGATGCCGCTCCGGCGGTAGATCGCGGGGGCGAGGTGTAGAGGACGGCGGTGCGGCTGTCGTGGAGACGTCGCGACCACGCGGCGGTGCGATGAGAGCCCGGATGGTGTCTTCGGCGGCACGGGTTTCGGCCGGAAGCGTATCGCGGCGGGCCACTTCGGCTCGGGCGTGAGCGATGGCAGCGGCGGCGTCGTCACGGTCGTCGATGGCTTTCTGGTGGAGCTGGCGGGCACGGGCGTCGGCATGTTCGGCCGCAGCCAGTTCGCCTGTAAGCGTGGCAGTGTCGGCGGCGCGGGCGGTCAATTCGTCCCACTGGTGTTCGGGAACACCAACCTCTCGCTTGGTCTGTTCGTGGGCTGCGGCGAGGTACTGGTGCTGACGCTCGGCCGCGGCGACCGCCTCAGTGAGGCGCTGGTGGTGCTGGTCGTGTTCGACGCGGGCTTTGCGACCGCGGCCGGCGGGCGGCAGTCCCGCCAGCTCGGCGCGTGCGTCGGTGACGCGGGCGGCGGCGCCGGTGAGCGCATTCCCGGTGGTGCGGGCGGTGGCGATGCGGTCGACGGTGTCGGCGAGTTCGGCGTGCTCGGCGCGCACCCGCGGCGTCCGCTCGGGCGCTGGTCGGCTGGTCCTCAGATCGTCGACGGCGAGGGTGTGGCGGCGGGTGAGGGTGCGCAGGTGCGCGGTGAGCTGGTCGTCGCTCATGACGCGGATGGGGTCCGCGCGGAGCCAGTCGCTTAGCTCGGTGTTAGCCGCCGGTTCGGCGACCGCGGTGGCGGTGGCTTCGGTGGCGGGTTGCGTCGCCGACGGTGTGACCGCGTCGGGGGTAGCGACGGGCGCGGTGGCCGTGGTGGGCATGAGGTAGGTGTCGCGGTGGTGGTGCGCGGTCTGGGTGAGGGCGTGGACGTGGTTGAGGCGGTTGTCGATTCGATAGATGCGGGTGGCGAGGTCGGCGCGGCGGCCGCGCAGGTCCGCGAGGTTGAGTTCGTCGAGTTCGCTGGCTTGCAGGCGCATGAGTTCGACGTCGGTGTCGGTGACGCGGACACCACCGGATTCGGCGATCGCCTCCTCGAGGCGGGTAGTGGCGTCGGCGTAGACGGCGGCGAGGGCGTCGCGGTCGGCGACCGCGGCGGTGACGCGCCAGTCCAGAGCGGTGGCGTCAGCCTCGGCGCGTAGCGCGGCGAGGTCGGGTGCTTCATCGTCGCTGAGGGGGTCGAGGTCGGTGGTGTCGGCGGCGCGGAGCTGGGCGGCGGTGCGGCGCAGGGCGGATGCCTGGTTGGTGAGGTCTTCGATGAGTTGTTCGGCCATCATCAGGTCGTGGTGGTGGCCTGCGGCATCGGCTGCCGCGGCGAACTGGTGATCGGCAGCAGCGCGCAACGCCAGGACATGCGGTGCCATGGCCTGCTGGTGGGCGCTGGTGCCGGCGTTGATCGCCTCACGCAGCTGCGCCAAGTCGGTGCCGAGTTCGGCAAGCTGGGCGGTCAGTTCATAACGCAGCGCAATGCACTCGGCGGGGTCACTCGGCGCGGCGAACCGATCAGGTGCAGCAGCGACGACGTCAGCGGCGAACTCGTCGAAGGCCAGATCCTCGTAGCGGTCGAGGTCGTCCGGATCGAGGACGTCGACGCCAGTGTCCGGCGGCGGTTCGGTGTCGGTGAGCGCGGCGAGGTAGTCCTCGTCGACGGCGGCGAGCTCGTGGTCGACGTCGGCTACGGGGCCACTGGCCTGCGCCCATGGGTCGGACAGTCCGGCGGCTTCGGCTGCTGCTTCGGCGGCGGCTTCGTCTTCAGGGGTGGGCGGTGCCGGCGGTAGTGGGGTGGTGTCGGTGGCGTGGCTGCTGTGGGTGACGAGCAGTTCGACCCGCCAGGTGAGCAGGCGGGCGTACTCGTCGAGCCGCACGGTGTGGTCGTCGTCGGCGCCGTGGTGGAGCAGGGTGTCGGCGAGGTCAAGCAGGTCGTGGGGGGTCCACTGGTCGGGGTCGGCGGCGCTGACCGCGGCCACGAGTGCGGGCCAGGCCCGGTCGGTGAGGATCGCTTCGGCGGCCCGGTCCCCGACGATCCCGACGAGGTGGTCGGCCCAGTTGGGGCGCAGTCCGGTGTTGGCGGCTTCGACGGCGGCGGGCGCCAACTGTCCGGACAGGCGCCACCACAGTGCGGCGGCGGGCATTTCGGTGGGCAGCGGGTTGTCGGCGAGGGCGTCGTGGGCCAGGGCGTGCACGTCGATGCCGGCGCGGGCGGCCAGCGCCAGGTGGTCGGCGAGTTCGGGCCAGTACGGGTCGGCGAGGAGGTGGGGGTCGAGGTCGCGGGCGAGGTCGGCGTAGCGGGCGGCCTCGGCGGTGGTGGTGATGAGCGCGTCGGCGCGCTCGGTCAGCGCGGCGTGGCGCCGTGCCAGGGCGATGGAATCTGGTCGCGGTCCGGCGGGACGCCGGTCGGTGTCGTCGACGTAGCGGGCTGCGCGGAACACGGCGAGTTCGGCGACGAGCTCGCGGCCGCGTTCGGGGTCAGCCAGCAGCAGCGGACGGGCCCATACGGGGGCGGTGGTGGCGTCCCAGGCGGTGGCGCGTTCGGTGACGGCGGCGGCGAGGTCGGTGACGAGGGCGTCGCGGCGGGTGAGGTAGGGCGTCCACTGGGGGTCGTCGAACCCGTCGGGGACCCGCGGCAGCCAGGGCAGGGGCCCGCCGCCTGCGGAGTGTTGTTGGGTGGGGTCCAGTCGCCAGTCGAGCACGGCGGCCGGGTCGGCGGCGGTGGCCAGTTCGCGGTGGGTGATCGCGGCCTGCAGCCGCGCGATCGGGTCGTCGCCACCGAGGGCCAGCGTGGCGAGGTGGGTGCGCAGGGTGGGCCAGGCCGCGCACGCGGTGAGCGTGCCCGCGGGGGTGCCGGTGTGGGTGCTGTAGAGGGCGTCGGCGTCGTGTTCGAGGTCGCGCAGCGCCTTGGCGCCGAGGGTGTGTTCGGCGGCGGCACCGAGGGCGTGGTCGTAGGCGGCCGCGGCGCGGGCCAGGCGCAGGAACGGGTCGGCGGCTTCGCGTTGGGCGGTGGTCGCCGACTGTTGGGCGCCGTCGCGGCCGAGGATCGCCGCCAGGGTTTCCAGCCCCGTTTGGGGGTGGCGGGCCTTGGGGGTGGTGGCGTTGTGTGGGTCGGTTTCGGTGGTGGGCAGGTAGATGTGGTTGCCGTGGCGGCCGCGGGTCATCGCGACGTAGAGCAGCTGGCGGTCTAGGGCGTCGGAGCCGATGACGTGGCAGGTGTCGGCGGTCATGCCCTGGGCGGCGTGGATGGTGGAGGCGTAGCCGAGGGTGGTGTGTTCGGCGACGTAGTCAGCGGGTAGCTGCACGTGCCGGTTGAGGTCGAGGTGCTGGGCGGTGAGGGTGCCGTCGGCGCCGATGTGGGTGACCCGCCACCGGTCGCCGTTGCGGACCCAGTCGGTGGCCGACACGCGTAGGTCGCGGCGGTTGCTGCGGGTGCTGATGATGTCGCCGACGCTGGCCGACAACCCGTCCGACAGCCGCAGTTCTGGCCCGTGCAGGTGTGGGTCGATGGCGGCCAGGCGGTCGGCGCGGGCGCGTTCGTTGAGCGCGTTGACGGTGTCGCGGGTGGCGGCGATCATCACGGTGTCGCGGCCCTGTGCGCGGTCACGTGCCCATGCCCGGTAGGCGTCATCGGCGGCGGCAGCATCGGATTCGATGTGGATGCGGCCGTGGTCGGCGTAGAAACCGAGGGCGGCGGGGTCACCGTCACGCAGCGCCAGCGACGCCGCACCTTCGGCGGCATCGGAGAACCGCACCACTTGGCTCAGGGTGAGTGCGCCGGTCTCGTGCGCGACGTCGCGCAGCACACCGCCGGCCGAGATCGAGGCGAGTTGCTGGTCGTCGCCAACCAGACGCACACTGCCACCGCGGGCGGCCACGCACCGAATGACCTCGTCGAGATCGGCCGTGGAGGCCATCCCGGCTTCGTCGACGACGACGAGGGTGTCGGGGCCGATCTGGGTGTACCAGTCGGGCAGTGTGAGGTTCTGATATGTCGGGTCGGCCAGCGTTTTCTTGGCGGCGGCGACCTTGTTGGCGAGCTCGGGTTTACCGATGGTGCGCCAGCGTGGTGTGGCGGCCAGGGCGCGGGTCTGGGCGAGTTCGCGTTCCGCGGTGGCGAGTTGGACGAGTTTGGCGGCAGTGTCGGTGGTGGTGTCCAGTTCCTCGCGCAGCACCGCCGCGGCGGCAGCGGTGGGGGCCAGGCCGATGAGGGTGCCGCCGCTGTCGGTCCACGCCCGTGCGAGGGTGCGCATGGCGGTGGTCTTACCGGTACCGGCGGGCGCGAGGACCAGTTGCACACGGCGCCCGGAGGTCGCCAGTTCGCGCACCATGGCGGCCTGTCCGGCGTTGAGTTCGCGGCCGTTGGCGGCTTGCTCGAGCAACGCGATGTCGACGGTCGTCTCGTCGAGTCGGCGGCCGTCGAAGCGTTTGGCAGCGGCCACGATGCGGTGTTCGGCGGCGAGGATGTCGGTGCTGGTGTGCAGCGCGACGTCGTGGCGCACAAACACTGATTCGCCGTTCGCGCGACGCAACACCTCGGGTTCGTTGAGGTCGCCGTCGAGGGCGTCAGAGGACACCGCGACGCTGGTGTCGGCGGCCAGTGCGGTGTCGACGATGCGCTCGACCGCGGCGGCGAGTTCGTCGGTGTCGGTGATGCCGGCGAAGTCGCGGGCACGCAGTTGACGTTCGGCTTCGGCACGCAGATGCGGACGCTGCCAGCGGGCGCGCGTGGCCGAGATGTTCTCGATGCAATTGGCGGCGAGCTCGGTGCACAACTCGTCGGTGAACTCCGGGTGCTCGCGAGTACGCGGGCGTGGATGGGTGGCCTCGTGCACGAGGTCGCTGATCGCCCGATCGCCGCCGAGGATGCGTCGCGCATCGGCCCGCCACGCCTGGCGCTGCTCGGCGTAGGAGCGGGGTTCGTGTTTGGCTTCGCGGGTGTCCAGGGTGGCTTGCTGGGCCAGATCGAAGGCCTCACCGGTTGTGGGTTCGCGGCCGTGATCGGCGAGGAACTGCTTGGACAGTTCACCGATTCGTTCCTCGATCACTGCGCGCCGCGACGACCACCGGGCCATCAGTTCGGCGGACACACCGTCGATCTCGCGGACAGGTCGCTTGCGCACATCGGCCGAGAACCGTTCGCTGAACGACACCCCCAAATCGCGTTGGAGGTACAGCTCGATGCGCGAGTTGTACACCTCCGAGGCCGACACGGTGGCCTTGAACAACGGGGTACCGTCCAGGGCCATCCACCGGGTGATCCCGGCGGCGTCGCGCACCCGCACCTTGTTGGAGATGGCGACGTGGGTGTGTAGGTCGGGGTCCCCGGCGCGGGAGTCGCGGTGGGTAAACGCTGCAGCGATCAGACCGTCGGTGTCGACCTGGGCGATGCCGTCGGTTCCCAACCGCGACAGGCACGCTTCGCGCTCGATGAACGCCAGTGCATCAGCGACCGCCTGACGGTGGGCGGCCTCGATCTTCTCAGCCATCGGCAGCGGCGCGACCGCCCACAACGCCGACACCGATTTCACCGGACTGAACGTCATGTCGTAGCCGGCAACCGCCGACTGACGCCGACGGCTTTCCTGCGCGATGAACCCTGAGAGCTCGCGCGAATCCCGCGGCGGCCGACGGTAGGTTTTCGTGAATCGCTCGCGCCCCAACTCGGTGCGCAACGCCGCCCGGGTGTCGTCGTCGATGACCGCATCCCAGCGTTCGCCGCGGGCGAGGTTGTGGTCGCGGAACACCACCGCGAGTTCCTGTAGAAACTCCGGGAATTCGTTGTAGACGGCGTAGGCGTTGCCCAGTTTCGTCGCCGCCAACGCCTGGGCAGCGCGGCAGTCCGAGGAGGCCACGGCGTGCTGCTCGATCGCGGTGGCGTTGGGGTGGCGGCCCTCACCGAACAGTGCCTTCATCTGCGCCGCCGACACAATCGACCCCGCCTCGACGGTGCGCGCCTCGGCGAGCTCATCGGCAACATCCAGGCCCGATCCGACGTCGCTCAGCCCGGCCAGGCCGGACCCGATCCACTGCCCCGGCGAGTCACCTTTGGCGCTGTAGTAGTCGGCCAGAGACACCCGCCCTTTGTCGGTGGCGTCCATCGCCGCAACGGATTTCGTCAGGTACTCATACCCGTCGCCGGCGGTGAGCTTGTGGATGGTTGCGGTCACTCAGGTCACCGCCGGAATGGGCGCAGCTCGTTGGTCCGGGCCACCGCATGGACGCTGGCGCGGTGCGCCCGGACCAGCTCGGCAATGACCCCGCTGGCGACCTCGTCGCCGCCCTCGATCCGCGCCGTCAACCCCGCGAGGAGTTCGGCTGTGGCGGTGGGGGAGTCCAGCACCTGGGCGACTGCATCCTGGGCGGTCATCCCAGTCGCGGCGGGCCGGTCGTGGCGGCGGACCCATGCCGCGCGGCGGCAGTCCGTCGAGCACCAACGGCGCGGCCGTCCGCGTCGCGGCGAGCCGTCTCCGGGCAGCACGCCACCGCAGTGATCGCACGTCCCGGCACCGGCCATGGCTGCATTCTGGCACATTAATTTCGTCGGACGAATCCGGAATGCAAGAGGTGTGTGGGAGTTAAGGGGTTTGGCGTTCGAGGGTGAGGTTGCGTGATGAGGGGTGATCGGGGGTGTTGGTGCAGGTGAGGGCGGGGATGAACGGAATTGGCGGGCGGGAAACGAGGGTGATGGAGAGGGGAGGGACGATGAAATGCTCACGGAGAAGGCGCGTGTGGCGGTGGCGAGAGGGCGTTGGCCGGCGTTATCGTGTCGGGTATGCCGTCGAACAATTCAAAACTCACTGGAAGCCAGGCGCGCGCTGCTGCGCGCAAACGAACCCTTGCCGCGTTGGAAACGCGTCGGGCCGAGGAACGCGCGAAGCTCGAACGCAAACTCGAAGCCGAGTTGCGGGTGATGGAAGCCAACGAGGCCAACATCGCCGAGTTCCTGCGGGCCGACTCCGAACTCGCCGCTGCCGAAGCAGAACTGCGACTGATCACCGAACGATCCACCCACGCGAAAGCCACCGCGCTGGCCGCGATCGCCGAGCGCGTAGGAAGTGTTAGTGGCGCGGCCGAGCTGGTGGAGATCAGCGCAGCCAAAGGTAAAACCTTGCTGCGTGAGGCGGGCCTGTCCGTCGGGACCAAAAAGGTCACCTCGAGTGCGGAGTCGACACCGGCCCCAGCCACACCGGACGCGGCCGCCGATGAGGCGCGCACCGAGCAGCCATCCGATCCCGGGGTGATGTCGGCCTAGCGTTCTACGGTTCGGCCATGAGTGTCGACCCCGACCACGATCAACTCCGTCTGTTCGCGGTGCCGACCGCCCACCTGACGGTCGGCACCACGACGCCGTCGCCGGGTGTGGTCACCGACCCGACACTGATGCCCGATGCTCGCGCCGAGCAACACTTCTGGCAGCACGTCGTCCTCACGCCCCGCGGCTGCTGGTACTGGATCGGCGCGATCAGCTCACCAGACGGCTACGGCCGATTCACCTTCCGCCGCAACAACCGCCAACGGGCGATCAGCGCACACCGTTTCGCGCTGCTGCTGGTACACCCCGACCTGGGCGCCGACGCCGCCGACATCGGCGAGCACTACTGCAACGAACCGCTATGCGTGCGCGTCGATTCCGCACACGTGCGCATCGGCACCCAAACCAACAACCTCACCTACGCCGTCGGTCTCGGCCGCCACCGCGGATCACGACCAACCACCGCCATAGACCGCGCCGCACGCTCGATCATGCTGCGCACCTACCTACGCGACGGCGGCGACCCCGAACAGGCACACCGACTGTTCCAACCCGTGCCGTCCACACCCGCCGACCAGCTCGGCCTGTTCTGACACCGACCTCCGCCTTGTGTTAGTGCCGGGCGCTCAAAGTGAGAGGGTCGTCACCGCACCTCGCCGTATCCTCCCGACCCAGATGGAGTAGCCGATGCTTGAAGTCTCGGACGCACCGACACGGCAAGTACGTTGGCAATTCATCGCGTCACGTGTGGCCGCGCTTGTCGTCGCTGCTGCGTCCTATCTGATCGCATTCGGACGGGGTATCTACACCTCGATCGAACGCTTCGGCGAGGGCGCCTCCACCCAGCCGTACTCGCGCGCCGCTGACATAGAACTTTGGTCGTTGATTGTCTTCGCGGCTCTCGTGTTCGTCATCGCGATCCCACTTCTTGGAGGGGCTGAGTGGCGTCCGTGGTGGTCCTGGCCGAGGTGGACGCGTCGCGCGCCGCTGTCGCCGTCGACCTATCTGGCGTGCGTGAGCGTGTTCGTGCTGAGCGTGTACGCCAGCGTGGGCAGCGGGTGGCTCATCGAGGTCTTTGTGGAGCCGTCGTCTGCTGTCGACGCCAGCACGACGGCGTCACGTCCACCCGCGGCGGAAGTCCTTGCGGCTCTGCGCGCCGGGTTCAGTGAGGAAGTGTTTGTTGTCGCGGTCCCGATCGCGGCGCTCGCGATGTGGCTACGTCCCACAGGGGCCGGCCCAATCGCGGCGCTGTGCGTGCTCGTCCCGATGCGGCTGGCGTACCACGTGTACTACGAGCTCGGTCTCGCCATTGGGATGGTTTTGTGGGCGACAGTGTCGGCCTACATGATCTGGCGCTGGCGCGACTACCGACTGGTCATCGCGTTCGCTCTGACGCACGCCGCATACAACATCTGTGAGGGCTACACAGTCGCCTTCTGGGTGTTGCTGGGTATCGCCGCGGTGAGCGTGATCGCGCTCGCGGTGACCCATCGCGTGCGGACCGGACGGTGGATCACCATGGCGGCACCGCTGCTGGTGCCCGCGCCTGTGCGCGCCTGAGGATCGGATTATCGCGGGCACTGTCCCCAGACGCCTGCTCGGGCTGCCTGCGCGTCGCGCTGGGCGGCGTCGAGGGCGTCGGCGTGGCGGCCGGGTTGGTGGTTGTAGACGTAGGTGCGTGCCCACCCTTCGGCGACGAGTGTGTGGTTGAGCATGGTGTCGCCGATCCAGACGTAGGCCAGGGCGCGGCCGTAGCGGTCGGTGTGGTCTTGGGTAGGGTCGTACTCGAGGCGCACGGCGGTGCCGGAGGCGGCGAGTGCGCGGGTGCGGTCGCTGGCTTGTGGGCCACACGGTTGGACCGGGGTGTGGGGTTTGCGGACCTCGGGGGTGTCGATGCCGAGCAGGCGCACGGTGAGCGCGGGATCGGTGTCGGTGTCGACGACGATCGTGTCACCGTCGACGACACGGGTGACTACTGCGGGCGTGGTGTCGGCTGAGGATCGCGACGGCTCGGCAACAGTGGTCGCACGTGTCCAGAGGTCGGCGGGGGCGGGGAGGGCGTCGACGACGCCGCTGAGAGCCGCGAAGGCTGCCGCGACGGTGCGGCGAGCAGCGCGAGGCGCAGCACGGTGCGGGAAGCGAAACGGGCGCGGGTGCGCATGGGCGAGCTCCGAACGAGGCGACGAGGGTCGGTGCGGGCAGGGGTCAGTCGAACAGCGACATCTGTCGTTCGGCGGCGGCGGCGTCGGTGCGGTCGATGTAGGTCTGCGCCCAGTCCTTGACCACGGCGACGGGTTCGTCGAGGGCGGTGGCGACTTGGTCCCAGGTGAGGTTGTCGACGTGGCGCAGGGTGTAGGCGTCGGCGTGGAGCTTGGCGAGCTCGGCGGCCGGGTATCGGGTGTCGGTGTCGGTGGGCATGGCGGTGTTCCTTTCGCTCAGTTCGGGCGCAGGGCGGACAGGCGGGTGCGGTGCTCGCGCAGGGCAATGCCGTGGGCGCACATGTAGTCCCACAGTTCGGCTTCGGGGAGGTGGTCGGCGGCGTGGGTGATGCCGTCTCCGGCGGCGCGGTAGCGGCGGCGGTAGGCATCGGCGACGACCATCGCCGCGTAGTGGCGGGCTTGGATGCCGTCGGCGCCGGCGGCGGTCGCCGCGACGAGCGCACGGGTGAGGTGCTCGGCGCCGAGGGTGGCCGCACGTCCTTGGCGGCGTAGTTCGTGGGCAACGGTGGTGGAGTCGTGCGCGCGGTGGGCGCCGTCGGCGATGAGTTCGGCGATGATCGTGAACAGTTCGCCGTGGGCGGGTACGTAGAAGTCCTCGGCGCGGACCATGCCGACGACGTCGGCGAGGTCGTCGTGGTGGGCGGGTGTGGCCCACAGCAGCGCCGAGAGGAACAGGACCTCGGCGTGACCGGTGTCGCTGGCCCACCCGTGGCCGTCGGTGAGCGCTACGTCGTCGTGGTGGGCTGCGCTCACCGACGGGTCGGGTGGGGTCTCGGCGGGCACGGGTCAGATCACCTGGCGGCGGCGTTCGGTGTCGCCGCGGCCGTCGTAGTCGTAGTTGAGGTAGTGGCCGTACTCTCGGCGGGCGCGCTCGGCCAGTTCGAGGGCCTGGTCGAGCAGGTGGGGAAGCACAGCGATGTCGGCGAGGCGGGTGTTCACCTCCGTGAGCGGGAGGCGGGTGAGGTCACCGTCTGCGTAGACGGCGATGACGATCGAGTGGACGGGCGGGCGGTGCGGGTTGCTCGGCACGAAAACGCCGGCGCCGTTGTCGATGAGCGCCTGCCAGTCGTTGTCGATGATTACCACGGCATCGCGCGTGCGGGTGTAGGCGAGGTGCCCGCTGCGCTGCGAGCCGAAGGTCGTGCGGGTGAACACCAACCCGGTGGCGGCCGTGATGTCGGTGAGGGCTGCGTCGAGGCTGTAGCTCATCGCAGCCGCCGTTCGGCGCGGGCCTCGAGGGCGGCGAGCATGGCGGTGTCGTCCTGGGCGGCGAGCGCGGCCTCTTCGGCGGCGCCGATCTCGCATTCCGGTGCGTGCGGATCGCTGAAGTGTTCCCCGCACCTCTGGCAGCAGTCCGAATGGATGTTGGCCATGGTGATCTGGATGACGCCCTCGTCGAAGTTGGCCACGAAGGTAAGGCCGTCGGGAACGGCGATGGAGACGACAAGATCGCCCTCGACGTCGGCGAGCGTGGCCTGCACCTGGGGTGCGGAGGTGTCGGCGGGATCCGCTGCGGCTTGGGTTGCCCACAGTGAGGCGTTGTCGGTGGCGATCGCGAGGCCACCGAAGGCCCACTGGGTGTGGTCGTTGGTGGCGTTGGTGGCGTTGGTGGCGTTGGTGGCGTTGGTGGCGTTGGTGGCGTTGGTGGCGTTGGTGGCGCTGGTGGTGGATGGACGGCTCATCCTCGGTCTCCTTGGTCGGTGTGCTGGTGGGTGTCGTCGACGGCAAGTGCGACACCCGTTTCTGAGGGACTGGCGGGTCAGGCTGCGGTGGCTGGCGGAGAGGCAATATTCGTCGGCGCGATATTGGTCTTTGGCCTCACCGTCATTACTCGATGATACATCGTATCTGCTTGTCGTACAACTGTTTTCGTACTTGAATTGTCGATTTTGCCTCAGCCGCAACGTCGTTCGCTCGACATCAGACCCACACTCTTCGGCGTCCGGTCGGGTGTGGCCTTTCCTGATATTTGACCGCTTCTGCGCGCTGGCCGGATGCGTCAGGAGCGGAGAGCGGCCCGGTGCCGCGATCGGAGCGCAGCGCGTGGCAGCGGGTCGGTCGGAGTCTCTTGCCGCGCAGGTCAGGGCGTAGAACAATCGGCGGGTCAGGAACGGCGTTCTTCGTGCGGCCGTGGCCGCCACGCCTCGGGCGGGAGGTGACCGCCGCGCGAGAGCGGCGGCGACGCGGTTGGCGTTCAGCCGATGTTCATTTGTTCGGCAGTTCGAGGTCTGTCAATATAGACGCATGTCGAAACAGAACGAGTTGCCTGTCGTGGCAGGTGAGGCGTGTTGCACGCCGTTGGTGCAGGAACCGCTCAGTGCCGATGCGACAGTGGGGCTCGCGCGCATGTTCAAGGCGATGGGTGATCCGGTGCGGCTGCGGTTGCTGAGCTTGGTGGCCAGCCATGCCGGCGGGGAGGCCTGCGTGTGTGACATCTCGGAATCGTTCGATCTGTCCCAACCCACCATTTCCCATCATCTGAAGGTGTTGCGGCAGGCGGGTTTGTTGGACTGCGAGCGCCGGGGAACGTGGGTGTATTACTGGGTTGTTCCTGCTGCGTTGCAGCAGCTTTCGTCGATTCTGAGTTCAGCGGATCCCACCGCAGACACGTTGGTGACCGCGTGAGTACCGCTACGAACACACCAGAGCATCCCGCGGTCGTCGGCAAGCTCTCCACCCTCGACCGGTTCTTGCCGGTGTGGATCGGGGTGGCGATGGTCGCCGGGCTACTCCTGGGCCGGCTGATTCCCGGCCTGAACGATGCGCTCTCGGCCATCTCGGTCGATGGTGTCTCGCTGCCCATCGCGATCGGCCTGCTGATCATGATGTATCCGGTGCTGGCGAAGGTTCGCTACGACCGCCTCGACACCGTGACGGGGGACAAGCGTCTGCTCATCGGGTCGCTGGTTCTGAACTGGGTTGTCGGCCCGGCGTTGATGTTCGCGCTGGCCTGGATCTTCCTGGCCGACCTGCCTGAGTACCGCACCGGGTTGATCATCGTCGGGTTGGCGCGGTGCATCGCGATGGTCATCATCTGGAACGACCTGGCGTGCGGTGACCGTGAAGCGGCGGCCGTGTTGGTGGCGATCAACTCGGTGTTCCAGGTCGTGATGTTCGCGGTCCTGGGCTGGTTCTACCTCTCGGTGCTGCCGGGCTGGCTGGGTCTGGAACAGACAACGATCGACGCCTCGCCGTGGCAGATCGCCAAATCGGTGCTGATCTTCCTGGGTATCCCACTGGTCGCCGGGTTCCTGTCCCGGTATCTGGGGGAGCGGAGCAAGGGACGCGACTGGTATGAGTCGCGGTTCATTCCCAAGATCAGTCCGTGGGCGTTGTACGGGTTGCTGTTCACCATCGTGATTCTCTTTGCCCTGCAGGGTGATCAGATCACGTCACAGCCTCTCGACGTGGTCCGGATCGCAATTCCGTTGCTGGTGTACTTCGCGGTGATGTGGGGCGGCGGGTACGCGTTCGGCGCTGCTATGAAGCTCGGGTATGAACGCACCACCACGCTGGCGTTCACCGCCGCGGGCAACAACTTCGAACTGGCTATAGCGGTCGCGATCGCAACGTATGGGGCCACCTCGGGCCAAGCCCTGGCCGGGGTGGTGGGGCCGCTGATCGAGGTGCCGGTCCTCGTGGGATTGGTGTACGTCTCGCTGGCGTTGCGTAAGCGCTTCACCGCCCCACAATCGACAGCTCAGCCGAGCTCGGTCACGGAGGCACGGTGATGGACGACTCGACCCTGGATCAGCGCCTGGCGGCAGGGGAGCATCGCGCACAGCCCGAACTGCTCATGCCCCACGTCGTGCTCAGTCGGATTGCCGCGGACTTGGCCGCAAAGTACGAGGGTGTGGTGTCGCGGCAAACGGTGGAGCGCTGCGTTTTCGAGTCGTATGCGGCACTGCGCCGCACCTCGCGGGTACAGGCGCATCTGACCTCGTTGGCGAGCCGGTTCGCTGCCGACCGGTTGCGTGCACTGGCGCAATCCGACGGGGCGATCGCCAAAGACGTGCCCGAGGTGTTGTTCGTGTGTGTGCACAATGCCGGCCGGTCGCAGATGGCCGCAGGTCTGTTGACCCACCGGGCCGGGCCGCGTCCATGTCCGATCGGCGGGTTCAGCGCCGGTCCATTCGATCAACCCCACCGTGGTCGAGGCGATGACCGAGATCGGGATCGACCTGGGCAACGACTTCCCCAAACCGCTGACCGACGATGTCGTCGCCGCCGCCGATGTCGTGGTGTCGATGGGTTGCGGTGATGCGTGCCCCATCTATCCGGGCAAGCGGTACCTCGACTGGACAGTCACCGATCCCGAAGGCCTGCCGTTGGATCGGGTGCGCGCAATTCGCGACGACCTCGACACCCGCGTTCAACGGTTGCTCGACGAGCTCGCCCCTCACCCCGCATAACCCCGTCACACCGAAAAGGAAGCTGCTCCCATGTCTGCACAGACACCGAGTGTGTTGTTTGTCTGCGTCCACAACGCCGGCCGCTCTCAGATGGCCGCCGGGTTCTTGACCGCCCTGGGCGGCGGTCGGGTCGAGGTTCGTTCCGCGGGGTCAGCCCCCGCCGACGCCATCAACTCCGCCGCTGTCGAGGCAATGGCCGAGGTCGGTATCGACATCTCCGACCAAGCACCGAAGATCCTCACCCCCGACACCGTCGAATCCTCCGACGTGGTCATCACCATGGGATGCGGCGACGCCTGCCCGGTCTTTCCCGGCGTCAGCTACCGCGACTGGGCCCTGGACGACCCTGCCGGCAAAGGCATCGATGCGGTGCGCCCGATTCGCGATCAGATTCGTTCGCTCGTGGTCGACCTGCTGGCCGAGATCGCGCCCGCCGACGACACCGCGAGTGTGCGATGAGCACACCACACTCGGTTCTGTTCGTGTGCGTGAGCAATCGGGGCAAGTCGGTGATGGCCCAAGGTTTGGCGAGCACGCTGGCCGACGGAACGATCAACGCCTCCTCGGCCGGCACCGACGCCGCGATCGGCAAGCGCGTCAACGAGCTGTCCGCTCAGGTACTCGCCGAGGCCGGCGTCGACGTCAGTGACCACACCCCTCGCCAGCTCACCGACGACCTGATGCGCGAGGCGGACCTGACCGTCGTACTGGGAACCTCCGCGCAGGTCGCCCCACCAGAAGGGGCCGTCGTCGAGGTCTGGGAAACCGATGAACCCTCCTTGCGCGGGATCGACGGCGTCGAGCGCATGCGCCTGATCCGCGACGACATCGCCGCTCGACTCACCGACCTCACCACCCGCCTGACCCACACCACCTGAACCGGTCGGCGGGCACCATCAGGGGTGCCCGCCGACCGGCGGGAATGGCCTCTCAGCAACAAGCGGTCGACGCACTCACCGTGGACTGGCCGGGCTGCGCAGCGCCGGCGGTACCGCAGCACACCGCAGAATCAGAGTCAGGGGTCTCGTTGTCCGCCAACAGCGTTGGGCTGGTCCCGAAGGTGTCAGAGTCGGCCAGCACCGTGTAGACCTCCCACTTTTCACCTGCCGGACCGGTCACCCACACCTTGTCCTGGGTCGCGAAACAACAGGTGGCGTTGATCTCCTCCTCGGTGAACAGGCCTTCGCCGCTGAGCCGGGCGATCTCGGCGTGCACCTGATCGCTGGACTCGACCTCCACACCGAGATGGTTGATCGTGCCGCCCTTACCCGGATTCTCCAGCAGCACCAGCTTCAACGACGGCTCCGCGACCGCGAAGTTCGCATAACCCGGCTTGCGCTTGGCCGGTGCCACATTGAACAACTTCGAGTAGAACTCGACCGCCTGATCCAGATCATCGACGTTGAGCGCGAGCTGCATGCGCGACATGACTACCTCCACCTGTGAGACATACATCGAACTACTGACGTCGCCCAGAGTGCCCGCCTCTTCGACATATGTCAATACAGTGGGTAGGATTGGGTGCATGCCCAAGACGCTTCCGGTCATCGACATGACCGATCCCATCTGTTGCGCACCGGTCTCGGCGTCAGCGCTGGATGACGCCGCGGCGCTGGAGATCGCGCTGCGGCTCAAAGCTCTTGCCGATCCAGTCCGGATCAAGTTGATGTCGATCCTGCTCACCGATGCCGCGGGTGAGGTCTGCACCTGCGATCTGGCGACTGCTGTTGGACTGTCTGAGCCCACGGTCAGCCACCACCTCGGACAACTCAAGAAGGCCGGCATGGTCCTGCCCCAGCGCCGCGGCATGAACGTCTACTACCGGGCCCACGCCGACGCTCTGCAAGCTTTACGACAGGTCCTCGACCCGACGTGCTGCCGCTGAGCGACTTGTGCCTACCGGGACGTCGGTCGGCGGGGCTGGGTGCTCGGCGTCGTGGCTGTGCAGGTAGGCGGTGTAGTCGCGTTGGGCCAGTTGCGCCCACTGCGATGAGGTCGTGGAGCACAGTCCGAGCTGGGTGGCCAGGACCGCGGCGGGTAAATCCGCGCCCAACGCGAGCAGGGCGTGGTTGCGGCTGACGCGGGTGGGAATGCCTGCGGTGGTGAGCTTTCGGCTCAGGGTTCTCACGTGCAACGGGTGATGGGCGATTCCGCCTCGGAAGAGGTGGAATCCGCGGCCGTCCCGGGTGCAGGCGCGCGGGTCGGCGCAGACGGTGCCGGCAAGGGTGTCGATCAGCTCAGCGAGTCGCTCGGGTAGCTCGATCGGGTGGCGTGCCAGCGTCACGTACCTGCGGTCCTGGTCGCGGGTGAGCGACGAGGTGGTGAGGTTCTGCACCTGGGGGAGTCGTGCGCCGTAGAGCAGCACGAGTAGACCGGCGATGCGGGTGGGCAAGTCAGCGGACGTGTCGCCCGACAGCAGCGCGGCGATGGCGTGTTGGTGGGTGCGTTCGTCGCCGGTCTGCGACGGCGGTGGGGTGGGGTAGCGGGTCACCGATATGTTGGTGGCAAGTCCGCGTTGCGTCAGCCACGTGATGAACCCGGCGATGTTGTTGGTGCGGTGATGCTGTCCGTCGGTCCAGGCATCGATCATCGGTTGGGTCAGGTCGCCGACGGTGTGGCCGTGCTCGTCGAGGTGGGTCAGAAGCGTGATGGCGACGCGAATCTTGTTGCGGCCGGAGTCGGCGGCGGCGTGGGTGAACCGGCGACGGCGGGACCTGCGGCGTGCGCGGCGCAGGATGGCCCAATGGCCGTAGGGGCGGATCAGCGCGCTGTGGTGGGTTGGCAGCGTGGCGGCGGTCTCGTTGATCCACGTGTCGAGCCGTTCGAGGGCTTCATCGCGTTCGGGCAGTATGGCGGCCTCGATAAGCAGTTCGCGCAGATGGTGGCGCCCCCACCCCGGCGGGCACTGGTCGAGCACGGTGTGGCTCATGGGGTGCTCGCTGGAGGCCAGCGACCTCAGCAGCTGGCCGGTCGCGGGCTTGGTCAGCCACCTCAGCGTCGAGCGCGGCTGGCCACGGGCGGCAAGGAACGCCGGCAACTCCTCGAGGCTGTCGGGCATCGACCCCTGAGGTGTGGTGAGCAGGTCCCGGGCCTGCCGGATGATCGAGCAGCGGTGGCAGGTTCGGGCGAAATGATGTTGCCCCGTTCCGCCGCACGTTGCACACCGATAGTCCAGGTCAGAGCCCGCGCATGGACCGCAGATGCGTTGACTGGCAGCATTTCTGCCGATGAGTGCGGCGGTGGTGCCGCAGTCGGTACAGGACGCCGACTCGGACAGAGTCCGTCGATAGCAGCGCACGCATACTGGTCCCAAGGGCCACCGGGTGTGCACTTCACGGAGCAGTCCGCAACGTCTGCACGTCTCCTCGGGTGCTGTGGCGCAGCGCCGGCACAGGTCCACGGCGCCGGGGCGAGCTCTGATCGCGATCGGCGCGTGGTCGTTGCAGCGTCCGCAGAGGCGTGCCGGTGCGGTGTAGCAGCGCTGGCACAGCTCGCCGTCCTTACCGCTGGTCTTGATGTGGTCGATCTGTCCGCAGCCGGTGCAGCGGCGTTTGGGACGCGCACAGTGACCGCATAGCGGATCGCCTGCGGCCGTGCGTGTGCTGGGGGCGGTGCGCTTGCCGCAGTTGCTGCACGGTTCGCGGCGGCGGATGTTGTAGCAGGACCGGCAAATTCCCCCTTCGGGTGTGCGTTGGGATCTCGGGGCGATGGTGCCGCAGTCCGAACAGGGATACTTCGGCGGAGAGGCGACACTCACGACTCGGTGCCCGGTCGTCGAATGGTGGTGCGACGAGCGGTGATCGGTGTGACCCCTGCCGGTTTGCCGGCAGTCTTGCGGACTGTGGTGTCGACGATGTGGGGTTCGATCAGATCGTTGGGGGTGCACTCGAGGATGTCGCACAGGGCGACCAGGGTGTGCATGCTCAGCCGTTGCGGTTGTCCTGTCACCAGCCGGTACACCTGCTCGCGGGAGAGTGTGATGCCGCGGTCAGCGAGGTGCGGTTGCAGATCGGTGGTTGAGTACATGCCGTGGGCGGCCATCCTGGCTCGCAGATGCCACGTGTAGTCGATCTGCTTCATGTCGGGGTCCCGTCATTGAGGAGGTGGCCGTATCGGGCGTGGATGGACTGCATGAGCAGTCCGTTGCGGTACTCGTTGCTGACCCCGATGTAGACCGCCGTGGTCGAGGAGAATGCGTGGCCGACTTGTTCCTGGATGAATCGTTCGGTGTAGTCGAACTCCACCAGATGCGTGACGTAGGAGTGGCGCAGCGAGTGGAGGTCGAGTGTCGGGTCGATTCCTGCGGCGTCGCGGGCGGTGGCGAAGGCGGTGTTGAGTGCGCGCACTCCCAGTCGGCTGCCGCGTTCGGTGAGAAACAGTGCTGGGTGTCCGGTGTGGTCGAGCTCGCTGCGCACTTCGGTGAGGTAGTGGTCGAGGATGTCCACGATCCAGCTCATCTCCGGCACTGTGAGCACGGTGCGGCGTTTGGGCGGGCCGCCCCGGGACGCTTTGCCGTGCCGCACTGTCAGTGCCCCGAACCGACCGAAGGCTGGGAATTTCGAGTTCCTGCGGAGGTCAACGACGTCGCTGCGGGAAACCTCCTGCCGGCGTAGGCCGTAGGCGTAGCAGTATTTCAGTGCTACGGCGTCTCGCAGCGCCGGTATCGCTCCTTTCCGGCCGCGAGATCGGATCTGCGCGACCCGTGCGTCGGCGGCATCGAACAGTGCCTGGACCTCGTCGTAGGTCAGTGGCCGTCGACCGGGATCACCTTCGTACTCACCGATGTGGATGATGGAGTTGTCTTCGTGGAAGACCTGCACGGGCGCGCGACCGAACTGAGCAATGCACTCAGTAACCCAGTCGTAGCGGGCATCGAGCAGGTAGGCACAGAACAGGCCGATGTCCACCTCGTAGCCGCGGACGGTGGACAACCGAAGTGGGGTTGGGCCCGATCGAAGATGACTGATCCACGCTTCGCCCTCCTCGGGGGTCCACTGCCACGGATACAGTCCAGCGAACTCGGCGAGGCGGCGCACTAGCCGCGTTCGAGGACCGATTGTCGACTCGCGCAGGAACTTTGCCCGCTGCTGCTGAGCCCACCCGTCAACCATCGCATCGAACATCGCCCGTTCAGGATCGAGCTGCACAACATTCTGGGTCAGCGCTTGTCGCGCGCTGACAACGTCGTCACGTGTCACACCTATGTTGTATCAGATGCATCAATGATGCACGCAACTGTTCTGCTGCCTACGTGGGTGCGGTCTAGTGATCGCGACGCCTGAGGGTCGGCGCAGTCGATATGAGTTGGCTGACAGTCGGATTGGGCATGCACTCGACGGTCTACTTGGGCCGGTCCTCACGGTGGATTCCGCACCGACGTCGCAGACGGACTGGCCCTCGGCGTGCAGGGACCCCCACGTTCTTTCTCGACGACCAGCGGTGAGAACCCGCCTCAATCGACGACCTCACGCAGCCCCTTCACCAGGCTGCGACGGATCAAACCCCTTTAGGAAGTCCACACCGCCAGATGGCACTCTGTCGTATCGACAGAAGCGGTCTCCCACGTTTGCCGCGTTCCGCAAAGCTCCTACGAGGTACGAACTGCACCGACCCACGCTTTGATTGATCGTTGATAGCAGTTATCATCGGTATATGACGATGAATGAAGTTGGTGAGTGTTTCGTTTCGAACGGCACCGGATCGAATGTGGATGCGGCGGTGGCGTTGTTCCACAGCCTGTCTGATGGCACCCGCTTAGCGATCGTGCGTCGCCTAGCTACCGGGGAGGCCAGGGTCGCCGACCTCGTAACAGAGTTGGGACTGGCGCAGTCGACGGTGTCGGCGCATGTGGCATGCCTGCGCGACTGCCGACTGGTGGAGGGCCGCCCACAGGGCAGGCAGGTGTTTTACAGCCTCACCCGCCCTGAGCTGATGGATTTGCTGGCATCGGCGGAAACTCTGCTGGCTGCCACCGGCAGCGCGGTAGCGCTCTGCCCGAACTACGTCAGCGACGTCACCGATTCAGTCCAGGCCAGCAAGGAGAGTCTTCGATGAGCGATGCGTGCGGCTGCGGCCACGACGAACCCACCACCGACGAGACCGAGGAACACGCGCCGGAACACCTGTGGCAGGTCCGGGAACTCCAGTTTGCGGCAGTTTCCGGGGTGTTTCTGTTGGGCGCGTTGATTGTCGGCTGGGTCGGCGCACCCCGCGCGGTCGAGATCGGCCTCGAGGCGGTAGCACTGGCGCTGGGGGCCTGGACGTTCGTGCCTTCTACCCTGCGCCGGTTGGTGAAGGGACAGATCGGGGTCGGCACATTGATGACCATCGCCGCGGTTGGTGCGGTCATCCTCGGCGAGGTCGGAGAGGCGGCAATGTTGGCCGTCTTGTTCTCCATCAGCGAAGGCCTCGAGGAGTACTCGCTGGCCCGCACCCGCCGTGGTTTGCGGGCCCTGTTGTCGCTGGTGCCCGACCAAGCGACCGTGCGCCGCGGCGGCACTGACGTGATGGTGGCACCGAGTGAGCTACGCGTCGGCGACATCGTTTTGGTCAGGCCCGGCGAGCGGGTCGCCACGGACGGCGTAGTACTCAGTGGGCATACAGCACTGGACGTTTCGGCGATCACCGGCGAATCCGTCCCGGTCGAGGTCGGTCCGAAGGCAGAGGTGTTCGCCGGGTCGATCAATGGCACTGGGGTACTGGAAGTCGAGGTCACCACGACCTCCGAGGACAACTCGCTGGCCCGGATCGTCCGGATCGTCGAGGCTGAACAATCCCGCAAGGGCGCGAGCCAACGCCTGGCCGACCGGATCGCCAAGCCCTTAGTGCCCGGCGTGATGGTCGCCGCGGCCCTGGTCGCAGGGATCGGTAGTCTCGTTGGCGACCCGATGGTATGGATCGAACGCGCGTTGGTGGTGCTGGTCGCCGCGTCTCCGTGCGCGCTGGCGATTTCGGTGCCGGTCACCGTGGTCGCTGCGGTCGGAGCGGCAAGCAAGTTGGGTGTCCTGGTCAAGGGTGGCGCCGCGCTCGAGGCGCTGGGCAGGGTCCGCAATATCGCCCTCGACAAGACTGGCACACTTACCCGTAATCAGCCGGCCGTCATCGAAGTCGCTACCACAAACGGCACACGCGGAGAACAAGTCCTCGCCGTTGCCGCGGCGCTGGAAGCCCAAAGCGAACACCCTCTGGCGCGCGCGATTCTGGCCGCTACCGATCTGCGGATGGCGGCGGCCGAGGTCGAATCTGTCACCGGCGCCGGACTGACCGGCCTCGTCGGTGGCCGTCCCGCCCGGCTCGGCCGACCGGGCTGGCTAGACGCCGGTGAACTCTCGGACACAGTCACGGCGATGCAAGAAGCTGGTGCCACTGCCGTGCTGGTTGAATACGACGGCCAGCTCATCGGCGCCATCGCGGTGCGCGACGAGCTGCGGCCTGAAGCGGCCGAGGTGGTTAGCCACCTTCATCGGTCCGGTTATCAGGTAGCAATGCTCACCGGCGACAACACGGCCACCGCTACCGCCCTCGCCGCGCAAGCTGGCATCACAGACGTTCACGCCGAGCTACGACCGGAAGACAAAGCCCACCTGATCACGCAATTGCGCAAGTCGCGGCCGACAGCGATGGTCGGCGACGGCGTCAACGACGCACCCGCGCTGGCCACCGCAGACCTGGGCGTCGCCATGGGCGCGATGGGCACCGACGTCGCGATCGAAACCGCCGACGTAGCTCTCATGGGCGAAGACCTACGGCATCTGCCCCAAGCGTTCGACCACGCCCGCCGTGCCCGCCGCATCATGCTGCAAAACGTCGGGTTGTCGCTGGTGATCGTCGTCGGCCTGATGCCGCTGGCCCTGTTCGGCGTACTCGGCTTAGCAGCCGTGGTGCTTGTCCACGAACTCGCAGAGATCGTCGTCATTGCCAACGGTGTGCGTGCAGGCCGTGCGAAACCACTGACCGCCCCACCCGCAACCTCAGCCCCAATCACAGTGCCGGCGTAGGCAAAAGCAACTTCCATACCGGTGAGCACAACCCACACCCGGGTTGTGCTCACCGTGCTCGCCCTGCTTATTGCCGTCGGCGATCTGAGCCTATGACGCCCAATCTGGAACAGGCGCTTAAGCAAACTGTGAGGAACTCGATCGTTGGCGAGTCGACCTCGGTTCTCACCCAGCCAATGTTGCATCAGCTGGCAATAAATCCCGTTCGGCGAGTGCTTTGATGCGGTCGGGGCGGAATCCTGACCAGTGCTCACTGCCGGCGACCACGACGGGGGCTTGCAGGTAGCCCAGGGCCATCACGCAGTCCCGCGCGGCGTCGTCGGTGCTGATGTCGATCACCTGGTAGTCGAGGCCCTGCTTGTCGAGGGCTTTGTAGGTGGCGTGGCACTGCACGCACGCGGGCTTGGTGTAGACGGTGATCGCGGTGTTCTCGCTCATGGTGGGATCTCTTTTCTGGTGTCGTCGCGAGTGTTGTCTGTGCGTCTAGTGTATCTCGTATTGTGTTGTGGTGCAACTGTTTTCGCTGCTCACAGACTCTTTCAGGGCGTCTGGTGGTGGTGCTTTTCCTGTTATCTGCCGCCCATTCGCCCTGCCGGGGTGTGTCAATGGAGTGCAGGGGAGAAGTCGCCGCGAAACAAGCGGCGCCGAGCGGGAGCGAGGCGACAGCGCGTGGCGAGTTGTTGCCGAAAGCGGATTTGACGCGGTCCGGTTGGGCGCCATGACAATTCGGCAGGGCAGGCAAAGCCCGGGGTTGCGGTCGTGTTGATCCGTAACGCACGAAGGATGCTGGTACGGAAGCCGTTTCGACGCCAGGGGAGGGCGGAAGGGGAGAGGGCTGCAGGTCGGGGGTTCTGCCGCTCTCCCCTCCCACCCTGGGGGCGATGTACTGGTTGGTGTGGCAACTCAGTGTTCGCATCGGCCACGATAGCAAATCGTCGGTTTGCTGTCGGGAATGACTGTGTCGTGGGCCGCTGCTGGTTAGTGGGCGCGGTTGGGGCGGTGGCGGTCGATGTCGGGCCAGCGGCCGGGGATCAGTCCCTCGATGATGTCGCCGGGTTGGCTTGCGAGGGTGGCGGCGTGGGCGAGGATTGCCCAGAGCTGCGGGCCGGGGTGGCGGTGGTGATCGCGTTCCTGGGCGATGACTGCTTGTTGCCAGCTCATCCACTGGTGGGGTGAGCCATGCAGCTCGGGGGTGAGTAGGGGATTACTGGCGGCCGCAGCTCGTCGAGCTGCTTTGCCGACCGCGGGATGGGTCTTGGTGAGGGTTCGTTCGCGGCGGGGGTGGTGCTCGATGAGGGTGTCGAGGGTCCAGGCGAGTAGGTCGACGTCGAGGAGCATGCGGTGGCCGTAGCGGCGGCGGGTGTCGGCGGCGAGGTTCGCAGCGGTCCACAGGATGCCGGCGCGGGTTGCGGCGTAGTCGGCGGGCACGACGGCGGAGCTGTAGGTGCCGGGGGTGCTGAGTGTTGCGGTCATGGCGGTGGCCTTCCTCGGGGTCGGAGATCGGTTGCGGCTCGCGGCGTTTCGGTGCCTGCCGGGCCCCGCAACCGAGGTACTGGATGGGTTGTGGTCAGATCGGGAAGTCGTGGACGTTGACCTGGCGGGGTGCGTCGATTCCGGCAAGCTCGGGGAGTCGGGCTGTGTGGAATCCGGCGGCACGGCGACCGATGAGGCGGAATCCGTGCTCGGTGGCGGTGACGGGTGCGAGGTACCAGCTGGTTCCGCTCGGGCCGAGGAATCCGGGTACGTACTTGGTGACGGTGTCGCCGGTGGTGAGGTTGTGGGTGGTGACCTCGGTTGCCCAGGTGACCGAGACCAGGGCGAAGAGTGGGCCGTCGTGGTCGGTGGCGGCTTCATCCGTGCCGGCGGTGAGGGGTTCGACGGGGGTGCCGGCGGCGGGGTGGCCGGGGAATGCGTCGATGCGTCCGACGATGTGGGCGCGGGTGCCGTCGTTGAGGTGGGCGACGATGGTGGTCAGTGCGGCGCGGCTGGTGGTCATGGTGGGTGGCTCCTTCTGGTCAGTAGTGGTTGCGGGTCTCGTGGCGGCCGGCGGCGCGGTCTTGGCGGTTGGCCTGGCGCTTGGCGGCGCGGATGGTCTGCGGGTTCTGGTGGTCGCGCGATGCGCGGGTGAACACGTCACGCTGGGTGCCGTTGCGGGTCTGGCGGGCCATCGGGGTTCCCTTCTGCGGGCGGCTGGTTTGTTTGACACCAGCCATCTCTGACTGGCGGGAGGTCGGTGCAAGGGAGGAAGCGAAAAGTCATCCGGGCCGTAGGCCTGAACCCTTGGGCGGATTAGTTTTTCGCGGCCCTTGTCTCCGGGCCGACCAGAAGTTGGAGGATGGAAGGGGGCAACAAACCCCGGCTTGTGCGGCGGCAGCCGCACACCATTCGAGTCCGGCCCGTGGGCCGGTCCGCGTAGGAACTGCCGGGCGCCAGCTCGGCATAACAGGGCTGTTCGGCGTAGCCGATCCGCTGCGCCGGCGGTTACCGTTGCGGGTATGTCTTCTGTGGAGCGTGCTCTGGCTGAGCTGTGGGTGCCGTCGCCGTCTGAGGTGCGGGCGGTTGTCGAGGGTCGTCCTCGCGACGCATCCACGCGGGTTGATCTGTGGTGGCGTGGCGCGATGCCGCCGGGGGTGGAGGCTCAGATCCTCTGATCTGAGCCCCCGGCCTGCCGGGTTAGGCGAAGTCCTCAGGGGTGGGGAAGTGACCGCCGAACAGTTCATCGACCGACTCGGCGGTGGGGATGAGGTCGGCAAGCTGCTCGGGCCGGATGCCTGCGCGGATTGCCTGGTCGAGTAGCTGAGCGAAGCGTGGCAGTTCGGTGTCCTCGGCGATGTGGTCGACAATCATTCCGACCATGACGCCGTTTCCGCCGAGGTAGTGGCAGGCAGCGGCGAGGGCGAGGACGTTTGCGCGGTCGGCGCCGCGTAGGGGGCGGGCAAGTTCGGTGAACACTGCGGCGGCGGCACGAGCGTCGTAGGCGGCGGTGCGCAACAGGGCGTCTCGGTATACGACGTGGCGACCGATCATCGCGGCAACCTGCGCGGACAGCTCGCGGGGGACGTCGGTGGGCCAGTGCACCATTGCCGAGACGACCGCCTTGGCGGCAAGCTTGGGTTGCAGCTCGATGGCTTCGGTGTCGATCTCGTCGGTGGTGGCGAGGCTTGCTCGCAGATTGTCACGGGTCTGCTGGATTGGTTGGCCGTCCAGGACTCGGTGTGCGGAGGCGAAACTGTCGCGGTAGTCGCTGCTGAGGCCGGTCTCTCCGGTGATCAGGTCGCGGTAGGGGGCGGGCTGGTCGCAGCGGGTGACCACGGCGCGGTGGTCGGTCTCGATGCCGTAGCGCATGAGGGCATCGCTGACCATCCGGATCACTGACTCTCCGGTCTCGTCGTCGCTGGTGATTGCGACGATGGCGGCGCGGGGAGTGCAGTGGGTGTCCATCACTCCGGCGAGGTAGGCGGCGAATCCGGCGTCGGATGCGGCGAGGTCGTGGCGGGCTGTCATGTCGATCTGGAGGCCGAGATCATGATCGGAGATGCCGACGACCACGATCGAGTCGGCGGGCACGAATCCGAGCAGGCCGGGGATCGCGGCGATGAGATCGGCCGTGGTGATGATGCGCTGCATGGCAGGTCCTCCCTGGTGTCGGCCCTGGCGGGCCGGTGCTTTGCTTGACACCTGCCATCTCTGACTGGCGGGAGGTCGGTGCAAGGGAGGAAGCGAAAAAGTCATCCGGGCCGTAGGCCTGGAACCCGTAGGGCGGATTAGTTTTTCGCGGCCCTTGTCTCCGCGCCGACCAGAAGTTGGAGAATGGAAGGGGTCAGCAAAGCAGGCCCTCAATGACCGTGCGGCGTAGCCGCTTCCGATCAGGTGACAGCCGCAGCTGACAGTCGATGACGGCAGACGCCGGCACCGCCACCTGTACGACCAACGGCGGCTAGCTCGACGCGGCCACATCGAACGCACCCCGGCAGTCGGGGTGATTGTGCGGGAGCGACGCGGGTCCGGTAGGGCTTGGTGTCGCGGCAGCACTAGTCGTTCTTGTCGTCGACGGCCTGCGCCTCGACGACCTGAGGCGGCCACTCAGCTGGTAGGACACCTTCGGGTTGCATATCGAGACGCTTGTCCCAAAGGAACTTGACGTTCTTCCATGCTGTTGGGTTCTCGAACGATGTGCTCATGCCGAGGAACTTTGCGGCCCGGAACTCGGTGTTCTCGCTGTGGAATCCAGCCTTAGTAAACGTTGTCTCGGAACTGTGGAACTCTGTGGCTCCGAAGTGTGTCACTGTGCTGCGGAACTGCACGCTGTCGAAGCTAATCCAATCGCCCTGAAACCTCGCCCCCGCGAAATATAGGTACGGACCTGTGAACCGAACATTGTCGAACATTGTCCACTGAGCGCTGTAGAACTCCGCTCCTGCGAATGAAGTCCAGTCATGAAACTCAGCGTGGGAGAACAGCGTTTCTCCGTTATGAAACTTCGCCTGAGCGAAGAATGTGCGCGAGCTTGTCCATGGCCATGAGAAAGTCCCCATTGGTGGCCAGGTCGAGGTCCCCGCTGGTGGCCAGATAAAAGTCCCCACCCTGTGTTCGTCGTGTCGAC
>NZ_JBITWL010000035.1:0-37167 GCF_044543825.1 Gordonia sp. NPDC062954
CTCGACCCCTTCGCTGGTGAGTTCTTCGAGGAGGAAATAGTAGGGTTTCCAGTAGTCGCTTGTGGCCTCCATCACGATGCAGGTCACCCGCTCGGTCACCAGATACTGGCGTAACTGCAGGATCTCGCGGGTCATCGACCCGCAATCGATCACTTCGTTGGTCGTTTTGCGGCTACCTGAGCCCTGGATCCGCACACACACTTTCGCCGATTTCTTACCGATGTCGATGCCCGCGCATCGCGCATGGAGCACTTCCATGATGTTCTCCCGTTGTTCGCGACCGGGCCGGTCTGACCCGCAGAAGGCGTGCGTCACGGGAGAGCGACAAACTCAACGAAGTCTGTAAGGCGTGCTCTACGGCGACAATCCGCGGTTCCCGCGGCAGGCTCTCCGACCCAAGCTCGATAACAGGCTCGCCACGTGGGCAGGCGCTAGAGATCAACGGGTTCACAACGTGACACACCCACCAGTATCGCCCGTCCACCCGACTCAACCACGGCAAACCTTCGCATCTCCGCGTCACCGGCGAAGCCGGCCCCATAGCTCGATACGCCACTCACTTCGTTCGCGGCTACTCGATCAGCGGGTGGGGCCACTCACTACGTTCGCGGCTACTCGATCAGCGGGTGGGGCCACTCACTACGTTCGCGGCTACTCGATCAGTGGGTGGGGCCACTCACTACGTTCGCGGCTACTCATCGACGGGGTACGCCGGGTCGTTTGTCGGTGGTGAAGGTGGCCGGGTCGAATGTCGGTGGTCGAGTAGCCCCGAGCCGCTAGGCGAGGGGTGTATCGAGACCACGGCACCTCAGTCCGAAGTCCTCACCCCGCCGTCACCGGCCCGCTGTCGGGCCCGTAGACGAGCCGATTGATGGTGACCGTTGCCGCCGTCTCGGGAATCGGCATCGGGTTCTCGGTGAGCGGGAATGTGACGGTGGCGGTCTTCTCGGGCATCGGCGCGTCACCGCGGAACCCCAGTGCCGTCAGCGTCGCGAGATGTTCGGGCTGGCTGGCGAAGGCAAAGAACTCGGCCACCGCATCGGTCTGTTCGGCTGCGACGCCGTCACCGGTGAGTCGGACGATCGGATAGTCGGCGATCGGGGTCGGACCTCCAGGGATCACCTCGGCGAGACGTGGGGTGGTGTCGTCGCGGGTCAATTGATACAGCGACTGTTCCGTGATGGCCACGGCATGAATGGTGGCGTCGGCCGGGTCGGACGCATCGGCCATCAGCCGAGCTGCGCCGACCGGCGTCCCGTCGGGCGACTGCGGTGCACCCGACGACATCGCTTCGATACTCGAGGCCACCCGCGGCGAGTCCGCGTCCTGTTCGGTGAGCGGACCCATGGTCCGGGTGACCTGCATCGCCACCGCCTGCGCAGCCAGCGCCGTCGCGTCGGACTGCGCACCAATCGGCATCGCCAGGCGAATCGAACCCCAGCTGCCCAACCCGAAGGCGCCCAACGAGGCATCGCGCTGTTGCAGCGTCGGCAACTGTTGCCAGTCGAGTTCGCCGTCGAACGCCTCGGCCAACTCCGGGGCGGTGGCCAACACCACCGGCGAACTGACCAGTGAGGACGGAGTGCCGTCGACGATGTCGGGGCGCGCGCTGACCAGATCCGCCGCCCAGATCGATGACTGCGGCACCCACGCCGCAGGCCGGGCGCCGAGCGCGGCGGGATCCCAGGCGCCGGCCAGACCGTCCAGGGTGACCTTCGCGTCGCCGGGCCGGACCTCTACCACCACGCAGTGATCACGCACCACCGGCCCGGTTTCCGAATACTCGGCGGCGATGGTGCTCAACGCATCGGCGACATCGGGGTCGGCGATGATCGGAACGGTGGTACGACCTTCGACACAGTTGCCGGCGGCTTGCTCACCTTGCCGGTCGATACGGTCGCCGAGTTGGAACCACACCACGACCACGGCCGCCACGAGGACGACGGTCAGCAGTGCGCCGACCAGACCTCGACTGACCCCCCGACCACGCATCGATGCGCCACGGTCGGTGCTGCGATGGTGAGCCAACCCCCCGCCTTCCGCTCTTCGGGCATTCGCCGTCTGTCACCCCGATCCGACTGTGATCGGGGTGACAGATGACGACGATAGCGGACATCGTCCCGGCTGACAGCATGGTGGCCTGCCGACCATCCGTCCGCGGACGGCTGTCCGGGCATCGGTCAGCCGTTGGCTGCTTTGTACTCGCGGCGCTTGGCGTGCAGGATCGGCTCGGTGTATCCGCTGGGCTGGGTGGTCCCCTCCAGGATCAGTGCCTTCGCGGCCTGGAACGCGATGTTGGAGTCGAAATCCGCAGCCATCGGACGGTAAGCGGGGTCGTCGGCGTTCTGTCGGTCCACCACCGGGGCCATCCGCTCCAGCGAAGCGACCACGTCGTCGGCGGTCACGATGCCGTGATGAATCCAGTTCGCCAGCAACTGGCTGGAGATGCGCAGGGTGGCGCGGTCTTCCATCAGTGCGACGTCGTGGATGTCGGGCACCTTGGAGCAACCCACACCGTGGTCGATCCAGCGCACCACATAACCCAGGATCGACTGGCAGTTGTTGTCGAGTTCCTGCTGCTTCTCCTCGGCCGACCAGTCGGTCTTCGGTGCGAGCGGAATGGTCAGGATGTCGTCGACGTCAGCGGGGTCGCGCTTGGCGATCTCGTCCTGACGTTCGAAGACGTCCACGAGGTGATAGTGCATCGCGTGCAGCGTCGCAGCTGTCGGTGACGGGACCCAGGCGGTCGTGGCACCGGCCTTCGGCTGGCCGATCTTCTGCTCGACCATGTCGGCCATCAGGTCGGTCATGGCCCACATGCCCTTGCCGATCTGCGCCTTGTGCTGCAGTCCGGCGGCCAGGCCGGTGTCGACGTTGAAGTCCTCGTAGGCCGCGATCCACTTCTGCTGCTTCATCTCACCCTTGCGGATCATCGCGCCGGCCTCCATGGAGGTGTGGATCTCGTCGCCGGTCCGATCGAGGAAGCCGGTGTTGATGAAGACTACGCGATTCTCGGCGGCCTTGATGCAGGCCTTCAGGTTGACGGTCGTGCGACGTTCCTCGTCCATGATGCCGACCTTGAGGGTGTTCTCCGGCAGTCCGAGCACTTGCTCGACGCGACCGAACAGCTCGACGGTGAACGCCACTTCGTCGGGTCCGTGCATCTTCGGCTTGACGATGTAGATCGAACCGGTTCGTGAGTTCTGCACACCGGCCTCGGTGGACAGCCCGTGGATACCGGCCAGCGAGGTCACCAGTGCATCGAGGATGCCCTCGGGGACTTCGTTGCCGTCGGCGTCGAGCACTGCCGGGTTGGTCATCAGGTGACCGACGTTGCGCACGAACAGCAGTGAACGGCCGTGCAGATCGAAGCCGGAACCATCGGGTGCGGTGTACTCACGGTTGGCGTGCAGCGTGCGGGTGAAGCTCTTGCCGCCCTTGCTCACCTCTTCGGCGAGATCACCCTTGTTCAGTCCCAGCCAGTTGCGGTAGCCGAGCACCTTGTCGTCGGCGTCGACGGCGGCCACCGAGTCCTCGAAGTCCATGATCGTGGTGATCGCCGACTCCATCACCACATCCTTGATGCCTGCCGGGTCGGTCTTTCCGATGGGCGATTCCGGATCGATCTCGATGTCGAGGTAGAGGCCGTTGTGGCGCAACAGGATCGACGACGGTGACGACGGTTCGCCGCGATAACCGGCGAACGCCGAGGGGTCGGCGAGGGTGGCGGTCTTCTGATCGGCCAACGTGACCTGCAGTGCTCCGTCGACGACCGCGAACGCCGCCACGTCGGTGTAGCTGCACTGCTCGAGCGGCACCGCCTGGTCGAGGAAGGCTTTCGCGTAGGCGATCACCTTGTCACCGCGCACCTGGTTGTAGGACGAACCCTTTTCGGCGCCGTCGGTCTCGGGGATCACGTCGGTGCCGTAGAGCGCGTCGTAGAGCGACCCCCACCGTGCGTTGGATGCGTTGAGGGCGAACCGGGCGTTGAGCACCGGCACCACGAGCTGCGGTCCTGCCGTCTCGGCGATCTCGCGGTCGACGTTCTCGGTGGCGATCTGGAAATCGGCCGGCGGCTCGACCAGGTACCCGATGTCGGTGAGAAACTTCTTGTAGGTGGCGAAGTCCCCGGCACCGTCGTTGTCCTTGTGCCATTGGTCGATCTTGGCCTGCAGATCGTCGCGTACGGCGAGCAGTTCCCGGTTGCGCGGGGCAAGGTCGCCGATGACCGATGCGGCGCCCGCCCAGAAGCTGTTCTGGTCTACACCGGTACCGGGCAACGCCTCGTTGTTGATGAAGTCATACAGGACAGTGGCGACCTGCAGTCCATTGACGTTGGTCCGGTCAGACATGACAGCCTTTCTCCTACGGTGAATCGACCCCACCATGCTACTCGCCGGTAATCGGCGCTTCGCGGGGATCCCGTCCGGTCTGTCCGAGCAGGTGACGACACCGTTCGGCCACCGCGGCCCGAAGGATCTCGCCGGCGGTCGCGATCTCGGATTGTTCGCGCACATACTGCGCTCGACCGGCGGGGGTCTCTATCGGCACCGGGTCATAGCCCAGCTCGCTCAGATCGTAGGGACTCGCCCGCATGTCGAGTTCGCGGGCGCGCAGCGCGAGAGCGAAGCAGTCCAGGGTCAGGTCGGAGTCGATCAACGGTGCCAGCGTGAAGCACGCCCGGTACAGGTCCATCGTCGCGTGCAGACAGCCCGGCTGCTCATCGGCGAGCTGATGGTCGCGGGTCAGTTTGGCTTCGTTGTATGGCCGCGCGAGCGGTGTGAAGAACCGGAACGCGTCGAAATGAGTGCAGCGCAGTGGCATCTCGTCGACCACCGCATCGGTTCCGGCGGCCCCGAGGCGTAGCGGAAGGTCGTGGCGGAGATCGTCGGTGCGGTAGACCATCGCCCATTCGTGCAGGCCGAAGCAACCCAGCCGCGCAGGACGCGAGGCCGTGGCACGTAGCAGCGCTTCGGTGGCGGCCAGAGTGCCCGTCCGCGCGCGCAGGTGATCGGGGTCCACCGACACCCCGCCGGCCACGCGCCGATAGCCACGCAGGGGCAGGTATTCGTCGGCGTCACCGAGCACGACGCCGTAGCCGGGATGCCAGCGCTGCACATGCGCCGGCCGTGACGAGTAGTACGTGAACAGGAAGTCGATCACCGGGTGCTTCGACCCGCTCCGGCGCTCGCGCAGATAGTCACCGATCAACGCCTCGACTCGATCGCGATGACTCTCACGCAGCCCGATCCACTGACGACGAGTAAGCACCCCGTCGACACGGGTCTCGGCGGCCGACCCCGTCGTCATACCCGATGGGTCTCGTCGCGGACGTTGCCGACGAATTCCTCGACCAGGTCGGCGAGCGCGACGACTCCGATGGTGCGGCCGCTCTCGTCGACCACCGCGCCCAGGTGCGAGCTGGTGCGGCGCAGTGCGGAGGTGGCCTCCTCGAGCAGGGTGGATGACGCGATGACCGGTAGCGCGCGGATCTTGGAGATGCCGATGATCGTGTCCGGTCCGATCCGCTCGTCGAGAATCTCGTCGAGGACGTCCTTGAGGTGCAGGTAGCCGGTGAGTGTGCCGTCGGGCCCGCGGACCGGGAACCGGGAGAACCCGGTGTCACTGACCGCGCGCTCCACCGACCCGAGTGTGGGCCCGGTGCCGCCGGTTTTCTCGTCCACCTCCATCGACACGCTGCGCAGCGTGTCCAGTGGAATCATCACTTCACCGACGGTCCGGCTGACCGACTGCAGCGCACGGGTCAGCCGTTCATGTTCTTCGGCGTCGATCAGTCCTTCCCGCTTGGACTCGACGATCATCTGGGCCAGTTCCCCCGGGGAGACGCTGGAGGCCAGTTCGTCCTTGGGTTCCACCCGCATCAAGCGCAGCGAGATGTTGGCGAGCCAGTTGTAGAACGCGATGAGCGGACGCGCGATCCGGATGAACATGAGGTGGGCCGGTACCAGCAACATCGCCGAGGTCTCCGGGCCGGCGAGCGCGATGTTCTTGGGCACCATCTCGCCGATGAGGATGTGCAGCACCACCACCAGCGACAGCGCGACGGTGAACGAGATCGGATGCAGCAGGGCATCGGGTACGTGTACGAGATGAAGGGGTCGCTCGATGAGATGGGCGACCGCCGGCTCGCCCACCCGGCCGAGCAGGATGGAGCAGATGGTGATGCCCAGCTGCGCGCCGGCCAGCATCAGCGACAGTCGCTCGCCGGCGCCGATCACGGTCCGCGCACGCTTCTTCCCGGCCTCTTCGAGGGCCTCGAGTCGATCGCGACGTGCCGAGATCAGCGAGAACTCGGCACCGACGAAGAATGCGTTGCCGCCGAGGAGCACCACGGTGAGCAGCACCGCCCAGAGATCACCCATGGGTCGGCGCCCCTGCGCGGGTCGCGTCGCCGACCGGCTGTAGCGAGACGACGTCGATTCGTCGGCCGTCCATCTGGGTCACCGTCGCCCGCCAGGAGACGTCGTCGCTCTCGGCCGGTTCGTGTTCGTCGTCGTCGGCGTCGATGGCGGGGGTACGGTCGGGCAGTTCGACCGTGTCGCCGACCATCGGTATGCGGCCCAAGCAGAACATGACCAGACCGCCGAGCGTGTCGTAGGACCCCTCCGGAGCACGGTAGCCGGTGGCATCGGCGACCTCGTCGATCCGGAGCAGCCCCGAGCACAGGTAGCCCGCGCCGTCCTCGGCGACGTCGGCGCGTTCGCGGTCGTGCTCATCGGTGACGTCGCCGAGGATCTCCTCGATCAGATCCTCGGTGGTGACGATGCCTGCGGTGCCGCCGTACTCGTCGATCACCACGCAGACCTCCATACCGTCGGCGCGGATCCGCTCCATCAGTGCGTCCCCGTCGAGGCTCACCGGCACCCGCGGCACCGTCCGCGCGATCGAGGCGACGGTGGTGTGCGCGGCGCGCTCGGGACTCACGGTGAACGCCTGCTTGATGTGGACGACGCCCACCAGGTCGTCGAGGTCCCCGTCGATCACCACGGGGAAGCGAGAATGCCCGGTTCGCGACGACGCCAACACCAGATCGCGAATGTTGTCGTCACGGTCGAGGCATTCGATGGTGACGCGCGGTGTCATCAGGTCCTCGGCGGTCAGTTCACCGAATCGCAGGGAGCGGTCGACCAGGGCGGCGGTGCCGGCGTCGATGGAACCCTCGCGGGCGGAGTTGCGCACCAACGACACCAGCTCCTGAGGCGACCGAGCCGACGCGAGCTCCTCGGCGGGTTCGATGCCCAGCCGGCGCACCACCCAGTTCGCGGACCCGTTGAGGCCGTTGATCGCCCACCGGAACGCGGCCGAGAAGATCGTCATCGGGCCCGCGGTGGCACGGGCGACCGCCAGCGGCTTCGCGATCGCCAGGTTCTTGGGGATCAACTCGCCGAGGACCATCGACAACGACGTCGCGATGACGAGTGCCAGGACGAGGGACACCCCGTCGACCATGGATTCGCCGAGCCCCAGCCCGGTCAGGGCGGGGGAGAGGATCCGGGCCAGGACCGGTTCGGCGATGTAGCCGGTGATCAGTGTGGTGATCGTGATTCCGAGTTGGGCGCCGGAGAGCTGGAACGAGAGCGTGGAGTGCGCGCGCTGGACCAGCCGGGAACGGCGGTCGCCGCGAGTGTCGACGTCGTCGGAGATGGTCGACCGCTCCAGTGCGGTCAGCGAGAACTCCGCGGCAACGAAGAGCGCGGTCCCCAGGGTGAGCGCGAGGAAACCGACGAGACTGGCGACGAGGAGGAGGATCTCCAACCGTCACCACCCGCCCGGCAGCGGGCGCCCTTCGGCGAATCCGGCGGCCGACTGCACCCCCAGGACGACCTTGTCGTGCAACTCGGCCAGCGTGCGGGCCCCGGCGTAGGTGGCGGTGCTGCGCACACCCGAGCAGATGTGATCGATCAGGTCCTCGACCGACGGTCGGTCGGGGTCGAGCCGGATTCGTGAACTCGAGATGCCTTCCTCGAACAACGACTTGCGCGCGCGGTCGTAGGCGCCATCACTGGCCGACCGGGCCGCGACGGCACGTTTGGACGCCATGCCGAAGCTGACCTTGTACATGCCCCCGGCGTCGGTCTGCAGATCGCCGGGCGACTCATAGGTGCCGGCGAACCACGAGCCGATCATGACGTTCGACGCGCCGGCCGCGATCGCGAGGGCCACATCCCGCGGGTGGCGCACTCCGCCGTCGGCCCACACGTGCGCACCCCGCGCTCGCGCCACCTCGGCGCATTCGGCGACCGCAGAGAACTGTGGGCGCCCGACGCCGGTCATCATGCGGGTGGTGCACATGGCTCCGGGACCCACACCGACCTTCACGATGGTCGCGCCGGCATCCAGCAGGTCGGTGGTTCCCTGTGCCGACACCACGTTGCCTGCGGCGATGGGGACGCCGGGGTCGGCGGAGGCGACGGCCTCCAACGCGCTGAGCATCTTCTCCTGATGGCCGTGCGCGGTGTCGATCACCAGCAGGTCCGCGCCCGCCGCGGCGAGCGCCTTGGCCTTGCCCACCACGTCGCCGTTGATGCCGACGGCAGCCGCGATACGCAGCCGTCCCGCGCCGTCGACGTTGGGTCGGTAGATCGCGTGTCGTAGCGCACCCAGTCGGGTGAGGACCCCGGCCAGACGCCCGTCGTCGTCGACGAGCACGGCGAGCCCGAGGTGACGATCGCCGAGCGCGTCGAAGACATCGCGGGGCGCGGTGTCCACCGGCAGCGTGATGATGTCGGGATCGAGCACTTCGCGCACCCGCGAGAACCGGTCGACGTCTCGGCATCGTTTCTCGGTGACCACGCCGATCGGCCGACCGTCGTCCACCACGACGGCCGCACCGTGCGCACGCTTCGGGATCAGCGCCAGGGCGTCGGAGACCGAGCTCTCGGCGGTCAGGGTGACCGGCGTGTCGGCGACGAGATGACGTGACTTCACGTGATCGATCGACGCCGAGACCGCAGCGATCGGCAGATCCTGCGGCAACACCACCAGTCCGCCACGGCGCGCGAGTGTCTCGGCCATGCGTTTACCGGCGACCGCGGTCATGTTCGCGGCGACGATCGGGATGGTGGTGCCGCTGCCGTCCGACGTCGAGATGTCCACATCGAACCGCGATGTGACGTCCGATCTGTTCGGAACGATGAACAGGTCGTCGTAGGTCAGATCGTGGGTCGGTGCGTGACCTTCCAGGAATCGCACGATGTCCCCGGAGCTCCTCTCAGGCCGTGACTTCGGTCCGGTCTCCGCTCCACAACGTGTGGAACGTACCCGGCTTGTCGATGCGCTGGTAGGTGTGCGCACCGAAGAAGTCACGCAGCCCCTGGGTGAGGGCGGCCGGCAACCGTTCGCTGCGCAGGGCGTCGTAGTAAGAGAGCGACGACGCGAACGCCGGCACCGGGATGCCCATGGTGGTGGCGGTGGCCACCACCCGACGCCAGCTGTCCACCGCGTCTTCGACGACGCTGCGGAAGTACGGCGCGAGCAGCAGGCTGGGCAGTTCCGGATTCTCGGCATACGCATCGCGGATGCGGTTGAGGAACTTCGCCCGGATGATGCACCCGCCGCGCCAGATGGTGGCGAGGTCTCCGGGGGTCACGTCCCAGCCGTATTCGGCGCTGCCGGCGGCGATCTGATCGAATCCCTGGGCGTAGGCGACGACCTTGGAGGCATAGAGAGCCTTGTTGATGTCGTCGACGAAGGTCTTCGCGTCGGCGGGTGCGGCCGACAGGGTGCCCGATTCGAGTTCCTGGGCCTGCTTGCGCTGATCGGTTGCACTCGACAGAGCCCGCGCGAAGACGGCCTCCGCGATACCGGTGGTCGGGATGCCCAGATCCAGTGCCGACTTCACCGTCCACCGGCCCGTGCCCTTCTGGCCCGCGGCGTCGGTGATCACATCAACGAGTGGTTTGCCGGTCTCGGCGTCGACCTGGGAGAGCACCTCGGCGGTGATCTCCACCAGGTAGCTGTCGAGGTCGCCGGAATTCCACTCCCGGAAGACGTCGGCGATGTCGGCGACCGGCATGTCGAGGGCCTTGCGCATGAGGTCGTAGGCCTCGCCGATGAGCTGCATGTCGGCGTACTCGATACCGTTGTGCACCATTTTCACGAAGTGCCCGGAACCGTCCGGACCGATGTGTGTGCAGCACGGCTCACCGTCGACGTGTGCCGAGATCTGTTCGAGCAGTGGCCCGAGCGACTCGTATGACTCCTTCGGTCCGCCGGGCATGATCGACGGACCGTTGAGGGCGCCCTCCTCGCCGCCGGAGATCCCCGCGCCGACGAAGTTGAGTCCGCGGGCCGACATCGCCGACTCTCGACGGATGGTGTCAGTGTAGAGCGAGTTGCCACCATCGATGATGATGTCGCCCTCCTCCATGAGGCCGGCGAGCTCCTCGATCACCGCGTCGGTGGGATCGCCGGCCTTGACCATGATGAGCACCCGGCGCGGACGCTCCAGGGCCGCGACGAACTCTTCCATGGTCTCGGTGCGGATGAACGAACCGTCCGAGCCGTGTTCGGACAACAGCGCGTCGGTCTTGGCGATGCTGCGGTTGTGCAGCGCGACCGTGTAGCCGTTGCGTGCGAAGTTGCGGGCGATATTCGAGCCCATGACGGCGAGACCGGTGACGCCGATCTGGGCCTTTGTCGAGTCAGGGGAGTCGGAACCGGTGGCGGCAGAAGTCGTCATGGCTGCAAGCCTATTGCGTGGACCGGCCGGTCACGAGTGGGAGGGTCATGCCCGTGGCTGTGAGGTGGTTCACGCTGCCGAGATCAACCGACTGAGCTCGGTCAGCCAGGGGATCGCCACGGCCAAAGTCGGCACGACCAGAATTGCCGCGGCCGCGGCGTAGGCGGCGGTCGCGAGCAGTCGGGTGGGACGCTCGTCGCGCAGACGGTGGATGCGTGCCAGCGTCGTCGGGCCGCCTACGGCCATTGCGCCCCGTGGTGCGACCGCATCCGCGCACGCGACCAGGGCACGTCCGAGTGTCGTCGGAGCCGTCGCGCGTACCGCCTGGTCATCGGCCAGAGATTCCACGAGCAACTCGACGGCGCCGAGCGCCGACTTGCTGCGCACCACTCGGGGGAAGGCTTCGTGCAGCGCGATGAAGGCCTCGAGGACCAGGTCGTGGCGCGCGCGCAGGTGCGCACGTTCGTGTGCCAGGACGGCGATCAGCTCTTCACGCGACAGTCGGGCGACGACGCCCTCACTGACGACGACACGCTGACGCAGGCCGGGCAGGCAGTAGGCGAGGGGCTGTTCGACGTCGATCATGCGCACGTCGCGCCCGAACAGCGGATGTGAGGTGTCGCTGCGGTCGCAGCGGTCCAGGATGTCGATGAGCTGACGGTGGGTGTGGCGTCGCGCCCGGGTGCGGACTCCGACACGGATCACCGTGTACATCAGGCGGGCACCGATCATCAGGGTCAGGGCGAACACGCCGACGAGGGTGAGCCACAGGGGGAGGCCGAGTCGTTCGATCTCATGCAGCGGGTTGGTGGTCGGCGCACCGTCTGGGCCCGGCGCCAACAGATTCGCCGCGATGGCCAGCCCGCAGCTGAATGCCGAGAGCACCCCGGCCAGCGCGATCGCCTGCCACAGGGTCATCGCCGCGCGGGGGGCCTTGACCGGCCAGGAGGCCCGCGACATGGCTTCGGCAGCGGGGCCGACCAACACCAAGGTCAGGATGCCGAAGAAGAGCGCGGTCATCGATACGTCCTCGCGTGGGCTGTGGGCGGTGGGCTGTACTGCGGCGAATCTAACTCGTTTCGCCCGTACCGCGGGCGGATTCGAGTTCATCGAGCGCCAACCGTAGGGCTGCTGCCTCGTCGGCGCCGACCCGGCCGACGAAGGACACCAGTGCGGCGTGTCGCGAACCGGGCGCATCCGCCTCGCTGAGGGCGTCGACCATCAGGCTGGCGACAAGGTCCTCCCGCGGATGGGTGGGGACATACTTGTGTGCGCGATCGTCCCGGATCTGTGTGACCAGGTTCTTCTTCGCGAGTCGCTGCAGCACGGTCATCACCGTCGTGTACGCCAGCGAGCGATCTCGCGACAGCGTCTCGTGCACCTGTCGGACCGTCTGGGGCGCCGAGCTCTCCCACAGGGTGTCCATGACTGCTCGTTCGAGGTCGCCCAGCCCGTTCATTCTTCGCATTTTACTTCCGCTTCTCTTGCTCGTGCAGACCGGTCATCGGCCGGTCGCGAACACGTCACCCATCAGTTTCCGCTGCACCCTTGACAACATTGGTAAGGCTACCCTACGTTTGAGTCACGTCGGACCGAGCGAGAGTCCTGAGGGCTGCAGAGACCCCCGGTCCACGCCGCGGTAGGCCCCACGATGTAACGCATCGTGGGGCCTACCGGTTCCCGGACCCATATGGCGAACGACGAAGTCGGTGGCCTCGCCGCACCCATCGCAGCGGCTCGTGCCAGTCTCATGGAATGAGTGTGGACAACGAGCAGTCGATCAAAGACACCTTCGGGCGCGGGTTCGATGCCGCATTGGGATTGCGCCTGACAGACGTGACCGCGGATCTGGTGGCCGGCACGGTGGAGATGTCGGAGCAGCACCACCAGCCCTTCGGCATCGTGCACGGCGGTGTCTACTGCGCGCTCGCCGAGGGCACGGCCTCCATCGGCGGGTTCACCTGGCTGCAGTCCAGCGGCATCGGAGGCACTGCGGTGGGGGTCAACAACAACACCGACTTCCTCAGATCCATCAGCACGGGCGCGGTATCCGTGGAGGCCACGCCGGTTCACAGGGGCCGGCGGCAGCAACTGTGGCGGGTCACCATGACCGACGGTGACGGCCGTTTGGTGGCCACCTCGCAGGTCCGGCTGCAGAACATCGAGCTGCCCGAGGGAGTGACCGTTCCGGGCGTCACCACCGGCGCATGACCGGGCGTGGCTTGCCCGATGAGGCGCGGTCACACATCGACGACCTCCTGGCCGCGGTGGACGCCGATCTGGCCGCCGGGTATCCGGGCGACCGGCCGCAACCGCAGCCCGCGCACACCGTGTATGTCAGCGCCGCCGATGTCGACATCGACACCCCGCGGGCATGGGGTGAGCGCGCGACGATGGTGGCCGACGAGGTCGGTGAACTGCTGGTGGAGCTCGCCGGTGATGCCACTGTGGTCGACCTCGCCCGGCAGCGACTGCGCAGCGAGCCGGTCGAGGACCTACGGATCGATCTCGAGGACGGGTACGGCTGGCGCGCGGACGCGGCCGAGGACGCGGATGCACGTCGGGCCGGCGAGATACTCGCCGATTGGACGCGTTCCGGTCCGGGAGCGCCCCGCAGTGCCGGAGTGCGGGCCAAGGGCCTCGGCGCGCACGAGCGGGCACGGGGGCTGCGCACCCTCGAACTCGTTCTCGACGGCGCCGGCGGTGTTCCGGACGGCTTCGTGTTCACCGTGCCCAAATTGCGTGACGCGCGCCAGGTGGATGCGGTGAACGCGCTCTGCGTGGCGTTGGAACGTGTGCACGGACTGGCGGAGTACTCATTGCGTTACGAGCTCCAGGTGGAGATCCCGCAGGCCGTGGTGGGTGCCGACGGACGCGCAACCGTTGCCGAAGCGATCCACCGCGGTATGCCGAGGCTGTCCGCGTTGCACTACGGCACTTACGATTACAGTGCGGCCGCAGGAATCGTCCCGGCGCAGCAGTCGTTGGCCCACCCCGTCGCCGACCATGCGAAGGCCGTCATGCAGGCGGCCGCCGCGCAGACCGGGGTGTGGATCAGCGATGGTTCCACCCAGGTCGTCCCGGTGGGCACACCGGACACGGTGGCGGCCGCGGTCCGGCGCCATCACGGTCTGGTGCTGCGGTCGTTGGAACGCGGCTTCTATCAAGGATGGGACATGCATCCGGGACACCTGGTCACTCGCTGGACGGCGGTGATCGGGTTCTTCCGGTCGGCGATGCCCACCGCGGCCCGTCGGCTACAGGCCTATTTCGATCGCACCGCCTCCGACGTCGTCGACGAACCGGCCACCGCGATGTCGCTGGCATCGGTCCTGCAGCGCGGGCTCGCGGCCAAGGCGTTCACCATCGATGAGGTCGAGCAGATCGCGCCACTGTGCACCACCGAACGGCTGGCCGCGCTGCGCGCCGGTGGCGGGGGACTGCCGGCCTGACCGGCTGTCCGGTCGGCGATACGCGCCCGCGTCCCGCCGGCGGGATCGACCGCGTCGAGCGCGCTCACCGCGCCGGGATGGTTCTGGTCATGGCAGGATGATCCCTACGCAACGCCGGGTGTTGGGCGTGCGCCGTCGCCGGATGGGTGTGGTCGCAATGATCGGATCCGTGTCGCTAGGAGAGGAACTGGTGCGTCTGTCGCCGCATGAGCAGGAACGTTTGCTCATTTCCTATGCCGCGGAGCTGGCTCGGCGCCGACAGGCGCGTGGGTTGCTGCTCAACCACCCCGAGGCAGTCGCGGTGATCACCGATCATGTCCTCGAGGGCGCCCGGGACGGCCGGACGGTCGCCGAGCTGATGTCATCGGGCCGCGAGGTCCTGGCCCGCGCCGACGTCATGGCCGGTGTACCCGAGATGCTGCACGACGTGCAGGTGGAGGCCACCTTCCCGGACGGCACGAAGCTTGTCACCGTGCACAATCCGATCGATTGACCGCGAGAGGCCGATATGTCGCGAACGCAGTCGTCGGTGGTTCCCGGCGAGATCCTGCCCGCCGAAGGCACCATCGAGCTGAACGAGGGTGCCGACGCCATCACGCTGAGCGTGATCAACACCGGTGATCGTCCGGTCCAGGTGGGCAGTCATGTCCACTTCCCACAGGCCAACGCCGCGTTGGATTTCGATCGGTCGGCCGCGCATGGCCATCGCCTCGACATCCCGGCGGGCACCGCGGTCCGATTCGAGCCGGGGATCGAGATGACGGTGACACTCGTCGCCCTCGGCGGCACCCGCGAGGTCTACGGCATCTCGCTCGACGCACCGGGAAGGCTTGACTGATGGCGACGCTCGGACGAGATCGTTACGCGCAGCTCTTCGGCCCCACCGTCGGTGACCGGATTCGCCTCGCCGACACCGACCTGCTGCTCGAGGTCACCGAAGACCGGTGCGGCGGACCGGGTCTGGCCGGTGATGAAGCGGTGTTCGGGGGTGGCAAGGTCATCCGGGAGTCGATGGGCCAGAGCCGCGCCGCCCGCGCCGACGGCGCGCCGGACACGGTGATCACCGGCGTGGTGGTCCTCGACTATTGGGGAATCATCAAGGCGGACGTCGGAATCCGAGACGGACGAATCACCGCGCTGGGCAAGGCCGGAAATCCGGACACCATGCACGGTGTGCACCCGGACCTGGTGATCGGGCCGTCCACCGAGATCATCGCGGGCAACGGCAAGATCCTCACCCCAGGCGGGATCGACTGCCACGTTCACTTCATCTGTCCGCAGATCATGGACGAGGCGCTGGGCAACGGGATCACCACTCTGATCGGCGGCGGCACCGGGCCCGCCGAGGGCAGCAAGGCCACCACCGTCACGCCGGGCGCGTGGCACCTGGCGTCGATCCTGGGTGCCACCGACCATTGGCCGATGAACATCGCGTTGCTGGGTAAGGGCAACACGGTGTCCGCAGAATCCATGCACGAGCAGATCCGTGCGGGTGCATCCGGTTTCAAGCTTCACGAGGACTGGGGGAGTACGCCGGCGGCGATCGACGCGTGCCTGCGTGTCGCCGACGAGACCGGGGTGCAGGTGGCGCTGCACTCCGACACACTCAACGAAGCCGGCTTCGTTGAGCAGACCATCGGCGCCATCGCCGGTCGATCCATTCATGCGTATCACACCGAGGGTGCCGGCGGCGGGCACGCGCCCGACATCATGACGGTGGCATCGCACCCCAACGTGCTGCCGAGTTCGACGAACCCGACGCGTCCGCACACGGTCAACACACTCGACGAACACCTCGACATGTTGATGGTCTGTCATCACCTCAATCCGACTGTGCCCGAGGATCTTGCGTTCGCGGAGAGCCGGATTCGACCGTCGACCATCGCCGCGGAGGATCTCCTGCACGACCTCGGCGCCATCTCGATGATCGGCTCGGATTCGCAGGCCATGGGACGGATCGGCGAGGTGGTGCTGCGGACCTGGCAAACCGCTCACGTCATGAAGACCAAACGCGGCGCATTGCCCGGTGACGGTGCGGCCGACAACAACCGGGCACGGCGCTACATCGCCAAGTACACGATCTGCCCGGCGGTCGCACACGGCTTCGACCGCGAGATCGGTTCCGTCGAAACCGGGAAACTCGCCGACCTCGTGCTCTGGGATCCGGCGTTCTTCGGCGTACGGCCGGATCTGGTGATCAAGGGCGGCGCCATCGCCTGGGCGGCGATGGGCGACGCCAACGCGAGTATTCCCACACCGCAACCGGTATTGCCGCGTCCGATGTTCGGCGCAGCACCGCGGGCAGCGGCGGCAACGTCGGTGAGTTTCGTCGCGCAGGGCGGGCTCGACGCCGGGATCGAGGAAGCCCTCGGGCTCGACCGTCGGTTGGTGCCGGTAGGCGACACCCGCCGAATCGGCAAGGCCGACATGATCAACAACGCGGAGACCCCGGAGATCGCCATCGAACCCGACACCTTCACGGTGCGGGTGGACGGCGAGGTCTGGGACAGCGAACCGGTGACCGAACTGCCGATGGCGCAGCGGTACTTCCTGTTCTGAGTCCGATGCCGAACAATCTCATGCCGAACAGCCCGATGCCGAACCCCGAGACCCGCTCGCAGCTGTCGATGATGCTCACACTCGCCGACTCGCGACTGCCGATCGGTGGACACGTGCACTCCGGCGGTGTCGAACAGGCCATCGCCGATCGGGTCGTCGTCGACGCGACAACCCTGGCGGAGTTCCTTCGGCGTCGAATCGCCACCAGTGGGCTCGTGGCCGCGTCGATCGCCGCCGCCGTGGCCGACGGAACAATCGATGTCCCGACCGCGCAACGGGAGACCGATGCGCGCACACCGTCGGCGGCCGGCCGCCGTGCCTCGCTGGCCCAGGGCAGGGGTATGCGTCGACTCGCCGGCCGCCTGTGGCCGCAGCATGACTGGAGTGACCACACGCCGCGCACGCACCTGCCGGTCATCTCGGGAGCGGTCGGCCGAATCAGTGAATTGTCCGGCTTCCACACCGCGTTGATCCTCGTCTACACGACGATGAGCGGAGCGGCGACGGCCGGCCAACGGCTGCTCGCGCTCGACCCGGCAGATGTCGCGGTGGTGATTGCCGATCTCGGGTCGGAATGCGAGCGGGTGGCCGCCGCGGCCGCCGTCGAACTAGCCGATCTCTCCGACCCGATGCTCGACGTGTTCGCCGAACGTCACGAGCGCCGCGACATGCCCTTGTTCGTGTCCTGACCGGACACCACACCGATCCGCAGCCGACCCACGAGAGGACGACATGCCCCCGCATCTCATCGATGGACAGCCACACGGCCACGACCACTCCCGACCGCGCCGTCACCGCGAACCGGGTGAGGCGTTGCGCATCGGGATCGGTGGCCCGGTCGGCTCGGGCAAGACCGCGCTCGTCGCCGCCTTGTGCCGTCAACTCCGCGACGAACTCTCGGTGGCTGTGCTGACCAACGACATCTACACCACCGAGGACGCCGACTTTCTGCGCCGCAACGCGGTTCTGCCCGACGAGCGCATCACCGCAGTGCAGACCGGCGGATGCCCACACACCGCCATCCGCGACGACATCACCGCCAATCTCGACGCGATCGACGATCTCGTCGCGAGTAATCCGCCGCTGGACCTGATCCTGGTCGAGTCCGGCGGTGACAACCTCACGGCCACCTTCTCCACGGGCCTGATCGATGCCCAGATCTTCGTGATCGACGTGGCCGGGGGCGACAAGGTTCCGCGCAAAGGTGGCCCCGGCGTGACGTATTCGGATCTGCTGGTCATCAACAAGACCGATCTGGCGCAGCAGGTGCATGCCGATCTCGAGGTGATGCGCACCGACGCCGAACGCGTGCGGGAGGGGCGTCCGACGGCGATGATCTCGCTGACCGATGATCCCGCGGCCACCGATGTGTTGGCCTGGGTCCGTCGTCAGTTGGCCGAGGTCGCGGTGACCGGCTGACCGTGCGCACCCAGATCGAGATCGTGGCCGTTCGTGGCCGCTCGCCGCGCGTCGCCGCGGTCGGTGGTCTCGCAGCACGGCAGACCGGCGTGGAGACCGTCCACCTGATCAGTACCGCCGCGACACCGCTCGGGGGTGACACGATCGATGTTCGCGTGGTGGTCGAGGCAGGCGCCTCGCTGCACCTCACAACAGTCGCCGCGACGCTGGCGCTGCCCGCACGCAACCGGCCCGACTCGGGGATGACATGGGACATCGAGGTGGGCGCGGGCGGTCGGCTGCACCTCGACCCGCAACCGACCGTCGTGGCCGGTGGTGCCGACCACCGCACCTCGACCGCGATCGTTGCCGACCCGTCGGCCACCGTCATCGTCGCCGAACACGCTCAACTCGGACGATCCGTGGAACGTGCCGAGGACGTCGAGCGTGCGCGGTGGCAGGGTGCGCTGCGGATGGATGTCGGCGACGGCCCGCTGCTGCGGCATCGGCTCGGATTGGGTGATCCGGCCGGCAGCGGGCATCGGGCGGTCAGCAGCGTGTTGCGGTATCCGGATGCGCGCGAGGCGGCGGTCTCCGAGGTGGCCTACGCGACGCGCCTCGAACTGGCCGCGCCCGATCAGGGCTCGCCGGCAACCCTCACCACGGCGCTGGGTTCGTCGGCGCAGCACACGCGGTCGCTGGCCGACGACCTCGATCTGGCGGCCCTGGCCGCCAGGTGAGGCCTGCTCGCTCGGTCAGCCGGCCTCGGCCCGCGCCTGCGTGTCCGACGATTGCGACTCCGGCGCCGACGACTCGGGCTCGTCGGATCCACTTGCCTCCGATTGCGACGATGGGACCGACTCGGTCCCGGGCGCCCGCGTCGAGGGAATCGCCCCGGTTGCCTCGGCGACTGCTTCGTCCTCGGACTTGCCCTCGAGCGCCGACAACGCACCCAGTGCGGTCCGCGCGTAGACCTGTTGTTCGGTGACCGCGAGCTGGGTACGGCCGCGGGTGCTGAAGGCGAAGAACCAGTTGATCAGCGTGTTGAGTCGATTGCGGAAGCCCACCAGGTAGACCAGGTGCAAGGCCAGCCAGCCCAGCCAGGCGAAGTATCCCTCGGTCTCGAATTTCTTCTTCGTGCCGGGCACCGGCACCTGCATCACCGCGCTGAACCGCGAGATCGTGGCCATCGACCCCTTGTCGTAATAGCTGAACGGCTTGCGTTGCTCCTGTGTCTGTCCGTGCAGACCGGCCTTGATCGCGTCGGCGGCGTAACGGCCACCCTGGATCGCGCCCTGCGCCACTCCGGGCACCCCGTCGACCGCCATCATGTCGCCGACCACGAACACATACGGGTTGTCGGGAATGGTGAGGTCGGGCAGCACCTTGACCCGTCCGGCGCGGTCGAGCTCAACGCCCGACTGCTCGGCGAGCTGCTGTCCGAGCGGACTGGCCTGCACGCCGGCCGACCACACCTTGCACTGCGACTCGATGCGCCGCGTGCTGCCGTCCTTCTCCTTGACGACCAGGCCGTCGTAGTCGACGTCGACGACCATCGCGTTGAGCTGTATCTCCACGCCCATCTTGGTGAGGCGTTCGGCCGCCTTGCGACCGAGCTTCTCACCGAACGGTGGGAGCACGGCGGGTGCGGCGTCGAGCAGGATCACGCGGGCTTCGGTCGGGTCGATGTTGCGGAAGGTGCCCTTGAGGGTCTTGTCGCTCATCTCGGCGATCTGACCTGCGAGCTCGACACCGGTCGGTCCGGCGCCCACCACCACGAAGGTGAGCAATTTGGCGCGCTCTTCGGGATCGTCGGACAACTCGGCCTGCTCGAAGGCACCCAGGATGCGGCCACGCAGTTCGAGGGCGTGGTCGATGGTCTTCATACCCGGTGCGTACTCGGCGAAATGATCGTTACCGAAGTAGGACTGATCGGCGCCTGCCGCGATGATCAGGCTGTCATACGGAGTGACGGTGATGCGTTCGAGCAGCCTCGACGTCACCTTCTTTCCGTCGAGGTCGATGTCGAAGACATCACCGAGCAAGACGGTGACGTTTTTCTGTTTCCGCATGACGACGCGGGTGGCCGGGGCGATCTCGCCCTCGGCGATGATTCCGGTCGCCACCTGGTAGAGCATCGGTTGGAACAGATGGTGGGTGGTCTTGGCGATCAGGGTGACGTCGACGTCTGCCTTGCCCAGACGCTGGGCTGCGAAGAGACCACCGAATCCGGAACCGACGATGACGACATGCGGACGCGTGGTGGTCGGAGTGGGGCTGCTCATCTGAGGAACATCTCCTGTCGGTGGGCTGTTGGGCTGCTGCCGCGCACCACTAACGGTAGTCAATCATCGCCGAAAGATCCGGACGAGGACCCCCGCGATCCGTCCCGCTGCCGGAACTGTCCGATTGTCACCGGTCCGGCGTCAGGCGGTCAGGTCGCCGAACGCGTGGCGGCCCGGCTCTGTGACCAGGCGCTGCGATCGCCCGATCGGCGTCCGAGCGTGACACCAGCTCATCGTGGTGGTCTCCCAATGATTGTGCAGCAGTTCGTATTCCACCTCGCCGGAACCGGAACCGAACAGGATGTCCTCATCGCAGAGGTGGATAGCCGACAGTCGCATGCCGATCTTCTCCATGACGCGCCGGGACGCGATGTTGGCAGCCATTGTGCTGGCGAACACCCGTTCGGTGCCCAGTTCGCGGAACGCCATGTCCAGCAGTGCGTGGGCCGCCTCGGTGGCCAGCCCGCGACCCCACACCTCGCGGGCCAGGCGATAGCTGAGTTCCACCTCGGGGTGGTGGCTGTGCCGAGGTGTCCGCAACGCGAACCAGCCGCGGAAGTGCCCGGCGTCGCGGTCCAGCGCGGTCCACATCCCGGTCCGGTGGGCTCGACGCTCGGCCTCGGCGCGGGGCAGCACCCAGCCTTCGATGACCTCCTGAGGGGTCGGCGCACCCCCGCTAACATAACGCATGACCTCGGGATCGCCGTCGAGACGTACCAGGGCATCGACGTCGGACCCGCTGACCGGCCGAAGCCGGAGTCGCGCGGTCTCCAGAATCACGATCTCCCCCTCGCCGAAGTGCTCTGCGGTGAGTGTACGGTTCTCTTTCCGCGAGATGCGGTCATCGCCACCCGTGTGTCGATCCGGAAACGGTGGTCGTCGTTTCGTCGGATCGCAGTCCGTCGGGGGCAGCGGCTAGGGTTCTCGAACGTGGCCGACGAACATCTCGACCTGTCGATCCAGCTGCGTTGGGGCGACATGGACATCAACAATCACATCAACAACGTGCAGTTCGCGCGGATCTTCGAGGAAGCGCGAGTGCGGTCGTTCGCCCGGTGGCTTCCGCACCGGCCCGCCGGCTTCTCCCTGTTGGTGGCACGCCAGGAGATCGTCTTCTCCGCCGTCCTCGACTACTCGGTGGAACCGGTCACGGTCCGCTCCTGCGTCAGTCGGGTCGGCACCACGTCCTTCAACCTCTCGCTGACATTGATCGATCCGGCCGGCATCACCTGTGCCGTCGCCGAGACGACCATGGTGTCGGTGGACCCGCGCACCGGGCGGCCGACACCGCCGCCGGATGAGGTGCGCGAGGTGCTCGAGGCCCATCACGTGGCCGACGCCGGCCTGCCGGTGCGGTGACGGGCCACGGCACGAGCAGCACATCGAACGACGCGGAGAACGAGTCGCGCGACGTCAGCCGACGACGCACAGGAGGCGCCAGCACATGTTCCATCTCCATCGGGCGGAACGGACCGATGCTCTGGCCGATGCACTGGCACACCTGCTGTTGACGCCGCTGCCCGATCCGATGACCACCGAAATCGTCTCGGTGCCCGCGCCGGGCGTGGAACGTTGGTTGCAACAGCGGCTGGCCACCCGGCTGGGCACGGCGCGTGGGCACGACGGCGTGGCCACCAACCTGGACTTCACCTCGCCCGCACGCCTGACCGATCGCGTGTTGGAGTGCGCCGAGCGTCGTGCCGACGGTGCGGACGCCGCCGGTGTATCGGCAGGCCGCCGCTGGTGGCCCGGTGCGATGACCTGGCCGGTGTTGCGGGTGTTGGACGAATTGATCGACGATCCACGCCTGGCCGTGCTGGCGCGTCATGTTGGCGCCGGCGCCGGGGCAGACGATCACCGGCGCGGTCGCCGCTATGCCACCGCCCGCCAGATCGCCGAGCTCTTCGACTCCTACGGCCGTCAGCGACCGGCGATGCTTGCCGCGTGGGCCGATGGCTCCGACACCGATGGCGCAGGCGCCCCCGTACCCGACGACCTGGCCTGGCAGCCGGACTTCTGGCGCGCGGTCCGACGTGAGATCGGTCATCCGCACCCGGCAGAAGAACTCGCCGAGCGTTGCGCGGTCGTGCGCGAGAACCCGCACGCGATCGACCTTCCCGAGCGGCTGTCGGTGTTCGGCCCGACCCGTGTCACCGAATCACTGCTCGACGTGCTGTCGGCGGTGTCGGCGCACCGTGAGGTGCACCTGTTCGTGCCGCATCCGAGTCCGGCGCTGTGGGAGACCCTGGCCGCGGCCGCGCCCACCGGTGCGCGGCGGCGGGCCGACAATCCACCGCCCCGACTCGCGCATCCGCTGCTCGCCGGACTCTCCCGCGACGTCCAGGAGTTGCAGCGCAGAGTGGCGCCGGTGGTCGACCGCGACCACCATCACCCCCCGACGGCTGCCGCGCCGCAGAATTCCGTGCTGGCCGCACTGCAGGCAGGTCTGCGCGCCGACGAACCGAGCGCGTCCGTGCGCGATGCCGACACTTCCGTAGAGGTACACGCGTGCCATGGCGCGGAACGACAGGTCGAGGTGTTGCGCGACCGGTTGCTGCACCTGTTCGCCGCCGACGCCGGCCTGCAGCCGCGCGACGTCTTGATCATGTGTCCCGACGTGGAGGCCTTCGCGCCGTTGGTGCGTGGTGCATTCGGTCAGCCGGGGCTCGGGCATCCGGCTTTCGACCTGCGGGTACGCCTGGCCGATCGGGGCCTGCGGCACACCAACAGCGTGCTCGACGTGGTCGCGGCAGTTGTCGAACTCGCGGCCGGGCGGGTCACCGCCGGTGCCGTACTGGACCTGCTCGGCCGAGAGCCCGTGCGCATGCGCTTCGACCTCACCGACGACGATCTCGAGGTGATCCGGGAATGGTTGGTGGGCAGCAATATCCGCTGGGCGATCGATGATTCGCAGCGGGGGCGGTTCGGTCTCAAGGGCTTCCGACAGGGCACCTTCGAGACCGGGATCGACCGGATTCTGCTCGGCGCGGTCGCGGAGGAGGCCGACAATGAATGGCTCGACACCGCGCTACCGCTCGGTGGCGTCGAGAGCACCGAGATCGACCTGGCCGGACGGTTCGCCGAATTCGTGGACAGATTGTCGACCACACTCGGCGCGCTGAGCGGTACCCAGCCGGCGAACGCATGGACACAGATCCTCGCCGACGCGATCGATGCACTCGTCCTCACCGATGTCGACTCCGAATGGCAACGGGCGCAGGCTCTCCGCTCGATCGCAGAAGTGTTCGAAGAGGGCGAGGTCGCCGCGGGCGGACCGGACGGGGGAGAGGTGGAGCTCCGGTTGGGGGACATCCGCGACCTGATCGCCGGGCTCGTGTCGGCCGCGCCCACGCGGGCCAACTTTCGCACCGGCGAGTTGACCGTGTGTTCCATGGTGCCGATGCGATCGGTACCGCACCGGGTGATCGTGCTCCTCGGGGTCGATGGGGACGCCTTCCCGCGCGCGCTGCGCCACGATGGTGATGACATTGCGGCACGGGCGCCACTGGTGGGCGAACGCAATCCACGCGACGAGGACCGTCAGTTGTTCCTCGATGCGATCTGCGCGGCCGAGGAGCATCTGCTGGTGCTCTACAGCGGCGCAGACCCCGTCTCGGGACAGCGAATTCCACCTGCCGTGGTCGTCAGCGAACTCGTCGACGCGGTGTCGGCGATCACCCGAACGCCTGACAGTTGCGTTCGTCGCCACACCCTGCACGCCTTCGACGCCGACAATTTCGTGCCCGGTGCGATCGCCGGGGTGGCCGAGCCGTTCTCCTATGACACCGCCCTGCTCGCCGGAGCGCGGGCGTCCGGGACCACGCCGGAGCGGCGTTCGATGATCGCCGACGGCCGCCTGGACCCGCCCGACCCCGACGACATCGAACTCGCGTCGCTGGTCAGCTTCCTGACCAATCCGATCGAGGGATTCGTCCGGCAGCGACTGGGCGCCCGCATCCCGGATGAGGAACGCCCGCACCCCGATCAACTCGACGTCGCCCTCGCGCCGCTGGACCGCTGGGCAATCGGCGACAGATTCCTGGCGCGGATGCTCGCCGGTACCGATCTCGCCGCCTGTCAGGCCGCCGAACTCCGCCGCGGAACGCTGCCGCCGTATGCATTCGGTACCCGCGAGTTGCGCGACATCTCGACCGACGTGGCTGCGGTCTTCGCGGCGGCCGAGTCCGCTCGAGTCGGCACATCGTCGACGGTCGACCTGGTGGTTCCGTTGCCCGACGGCCGGCGCGTATACGGCACGGTCGGCGACATCCATGCGGGCACGGTGATCACGGCCACCTATTCGAAGCTCCGGGCCAAACAGCGGTTGACCGCGTGGATCCGGCTGCTCGCCGTCGCTGCCGCCCGGCAGGCGGTGGGGCGCGGAGACGACGTTCGCGCCGCAACCGTCATCGCGCGGCGACCGACCCGTTCGGGTGGGGTTGCCCGGTCTCTGCTCACCGCTCCGGAGCACCCGCTCGACGTACTCTGTTCCCTGATCGGGTTGCGCGACCTCGGGCTGCGCCGCGCGCTGCCGCTCCCACTGGACCCGGCCGCGGAGTTTGCCGACCACCATCGCCGTTCGGGGGGCGCCGACCGTGCCCTGCCGGCGGCCCGCCGCGCGTACGACGGCGACTTCGGTGCAGGCCGAGATCGCTACCTGCGGATGGTGTTCGGCGGCGACGTCACCCGGCCGGTGGACTTCGAAGACGTGCTCGCGGCGCCGGTACCATCCGAAGATTCCTGGGATGGACCGCAGTTGCTCGCAGACCCCGGCGACACCCTGTTCGGTGCACTGGCCCGCCTGGTGTGGGACCCGCTGCTCGAACACGAGACCCTGACCTGAGATGACCGGACCCGAGATGACCGACACCGACTTGCCCGTGGCCTTCGACGTGACCGCGCCTCTGCCTGAGGGGACCACCGTCCTCGAGGCCAGCGCCGGCACCGGTAAGACCTACGCGATCGTGGGTCTCGGCGCCCGGTTGATAGCCGAGGGTGTGCCGATCGACAAGCTGTTGCTGGTCACCTTCAGCCGCGCGGCCACCGCCGAGCTGCGCGAGCGGATGCGAGAGCGCGTGGTGGAACTCATTGCTGCGCTGACAAGTCCGGAGGACGGCCCGGATCACGCGGACCCGCTGGTTGGCTACCTGGCCGACGGCGAGGTCGGCGAGGTGACCCTTCGTCGGGAACGGCTGGTACGTGCGCTGTCGGATTTCGATGCGTCCACCATCGCGACCACACACACCTTCTGCAACCGCATGCTCGATGCCCTGGGCTTCCTTGGTGAACGAGAGATGATCTACGAGATCGTGGAAGACGTCGATGATCTCGTCGACGAAGCCGCGCTCGATCTCTATCTCCGCGGCTACGCCGGCGCCGACCGCCCCGATTTCTCACTCGGGGACGCGACCGACATCGCCCGGGACGCGATCCGGCAACCGGCCACCGCGCTCGCACCCTCGGAGACCGACCTCGGCGATGCCGATACCCCCGAAGCGATGGTCGCGCACCGCCGGGTGCGGTTTGCCGCACGTATCCGCGAGATCGTCGAAGAACGCAAGCGGACGTCGCGTCTGCGCACCTATGACGACTTGCAGATGATCCTGTTTCGGATCGTGACCGATCCCGTCGTGGGGGCGGCGGCATGCACACGTATCCGCGCGATGTTCGACGCCGTGCTCGTCGACGAGTTCCAGGACACCGACCCCCAACAGTGGGAGATCGTCCACCGCTGTTTTCACGGCAGCCGGAGACTGGTGCTGGTCGGTGATCCCAAACAGTCCATCTACGGTTTTCGCGGTGCCGAGGTGCTCAGCTATCTGCAGGCGGTACGGTCTGCTGATTCCCTACGCGCCCTCGATGTCAACCGACGCTCCGATGGGGCTCTGGTGGACGCCCTTGCCCGCCTGCACGGTGGCGCCGAACTCGGGCACGGTGACATCGTGGTGCACGAGGTCACTGCGGCTCGATCCGGCAGCCGACTGCACGGAGTGCCGCCGGTGCGGTTGCGCGCGCTGCCGCGGCGGGATTTCACCGTGCTCAACCGGAGCGGGTTTCCCACCGTCGGCGCTGTCCGCGACAAGGTCATCGCCGACGTCGCGGCCGACATCGCCGGACTGTTGGCATCGAAGACGACGATCGAGGCCGACGGGGCGGTGCGGCCGGTGGAGCCCGGTGACATCGCCATCCTGGTGACGCTCAACAAGACCATCGCACCTCTGCAACAACACCTGCAGGCCCATGGCGTCGCGGCGGTGATCGGATCGGGCACCAGCGTCTTCCACACCGCCGCGGCGCGGCAGTGGCTGGCGGTGATCCGGGCGGTCGAACAGCCGGCGCGTACCGATTTGGTGCGCACGGCAGCGCTCGGGACCTTGATTGGCTGGGACGTCGACGCCCTCGCCTGCGATGACGGCGCCGGCATCACCGACCTGGCGATGAGTCTGCAGAGCTTCGGGCACGTCTTCGCCGAGGGCGGATTCGCGGCGATGGCACAGCGCCTGATGAGCCGCATGCGGGTGGCCGAACGTGTGCTCGCCGGGCCCGACGGGGAACGCGAGCTGACGGATCTGATCCAGGTGGCCTCACTGTGCAACGTCGAGGTCATGCACAGTGCGTGCGGGCTCAGTGGGCTGGTCGAGTGGCTCGCCGACCGCATCGCCGACACCACCCGCTGGCAACGTCATCAGGATCAGACGCGGCGACTCGACCGCGACACCCAGGCGGTGCAGATCATGACCGTGCACCGCAGCAAGGGTTTGCAGTTCCCGATCGTCTACGTGCCGTTCGCATGGGATGGGGCGCGCAATGCGAATCGGGCCACCTTCACGTTCCACGATGCGCACGCCGATCGGGTGCTCGATGTGGGCGGGAACGAGGCGCCGGGCCATCGGCAACGGTGGCAGCGACATGAGAGTGAGGCGGCGGGGGAGGAGCTGCGGCTGCTCTATGTTGCCCTGACCCGAGCGCAATCGCAGGTCGTCGCGTGGTGGGCTCCGGCGTATCACACGCGGAACTCCGCACTGCACCGCCTGTTGTTCGGGCGCACAGCGGGATCGTCGGTAGTGCCCGAGAGCTTCGACGTCCCCGACGACGACACCTGTGCGCGAGTGCTGATGGGTTATCGCCTCGACGGTGCCATCAGCGTGGAGGTGGCCGGCCGCGATGGTGACAGTCGCATCGACCCACCGGTGCCGGCGCCACCGCCAACGGGGCTGTCGGCAGCCCGATTCGACCGGACCATCGACCAGAGCTGGCGTCGCACATCGTATTCCGCCATCGTTGCCGGTGCAGGACATGGCCATCCCGCGGTGCTGGAATCGGGCAGCGAGTCCGATGCGGACCTGATCGCCGACGAACCCGCCGAGCCGGGAGAAGCCGTGCAGATAGCCGGTGGACAACCGACCGGCACCCCGTCGTTGATGAACGGCATGCCCTTCGGTGCGGCCTTCGGCACGCTGGTGCACGAGGTGCTCGAGTATGTCGACACCGACATGCCAGACATGGGCGCGCACGTCGCGGACCTGTGTGGACAGGCGATCGCTGCGCGGATGCTCGACGTCGACGTGGAACGTCTCACCGCAGCATTGGTCGGAGTGTTGACCACGCCACTCGGCTTCGGTGACCTGTGGTCGGTCGGACCACGGGATCGCCTCGCCGAGATGGAGTTCGAGTTCCCGCTGGCCGATGGTTCGGCGACCGGCGCGGCGGTGACGACCGCCGCGATCGCCGACCTGATGGACCGGCATCTCGTCGCCGACGATCCGCTGGCCGGATACAGTGCCCAGCTGCGCGCGCTGCCGCCGCAACGCCTGCGCGGGTTCCTGACCGGCAGCATCGACTCGGTGTTGCGCACTCCTGCCGGCCGCTTCGTGATCGTCGACTACAAGACCAACCGCTTGCGGCCCGGTGAACTCAGCGCCGAGGACTTCGATCGCACGTCGATGGCGGCCGAGATGTCGGCGGCCAACTATCCGCTGCAGGCGTTGCTGTATTCGGTTGCGTTGCACAGATACCTGCGATGGAGGTTGCCCGGATACCAGGCGGGCGAGCACCTCGCCCCGGTGCAATATCACTTCGTGCGGGGGATGGTGGGACCGCGCACGCCGCCCGGTTGCGGCGTGTTCGAGTGGGCGGTGCCTCCTTCCCTCGTCGAGGACCTGTCGGGTTTACTGGCGAAAGGCGACAGATGAGCGCAGCCGAGACCGCCGACCGCCCAGCCGACCCGCGGCCGGCTCGCACGGTGAACGATGCGCGATCGTTCGCCGGAGCCGAGGGCGCGTTGGCGACCCTGTGCCGTTCGGGTGTACTCGACGCGGCAGACCTGCACATCACGCAAAGGCTGGCCCGATTGTGTGGCGAACCGGTGGGCGAGGTGGCCCAGGTTGGAGCGGCCCTGGCCGTTCGTGCGGTGCGATACGGGTCCACATGTCTGGCCGTGTCACGGGTGGCCGAGATCGTCGGTCCCTGGGCCGAAACGGTGTCGCCGGACCTGCCGGCGCCGGAGGAACTGATCCGCGCGCTGACCGACAGCGCGCTGGTGCGTGGCGCCGGGACCGGGCCACTTCGGCCGCTGGTTCTGGCCTCCTCTGCAGATGGCCCACTGCTTTACCTACGCAAGTACTTTCGCCAGGAGCAGCTGATCCGCGAGGCGCTGATGGCGCGAGAGCAGACACGTCCGGATGTCGATCCGGCTGCGGTCACCGAGGCTGTCGATGACGTGTTCGGGCCTGCCGAGGCCGGATCGGTGGACCTTCAGCGAGTGGCCGCGCAGATGGCTGCGGTGAGCTGGACGCTGGTGGTCGCCGGCGGACCGGGCACCGGCAAGACGTACACGGTCGCGCGGATTCTGTCGGTGCTCGATCGGCTGGGCGGCGGTTCGGTCCGGATCGGGCTGTGCGCGCCCACCGGTCGGGCGGCCGCGCAATTGCAGGCGGCGGTGTCGGCGGACGCCGCGGCCCCGGCGTCGGTGCACGCGGTGACCGTGCACTCACTGCTCGGCTGGCGGCCCGGTTCGACCCCCCGATATGGACGCGGAAACAAGTTGCCCTACGACGTGGTGGTGGTCGACGAGACGTCGATGCTCTCGATGACGGCGATGAGTCGACTTCTGGATGCGGTACGTCCGGACACGCGGGTGATCCTCGTCGGCGATCCGCATCAGCTCGCCTCGGTCGAGGCCGGTGCGGTACTGGCCGACCTCGTCGACCGGGAAGCCGGTATCGCGCCGCTCCCGCTGCCAGAGGGGATCGGATCGGCGGTGCCGGCCGGTCTCACCGATCGTGACCGGGTGGAACGCGGCGTGGTGACGCTGCAGCGCGGCCATCGGTTCGGCGGGGGGATCGCAGAGGTTGCCGGGGCCATCAACCGTGGAGATGCCGACGCCGTGGTCGCCCTGGTGACCGACCCGGATCTCACCGAGGTCAGCCTGGTGTCGCCGGACGAGTTGGACGGCGTGCGGGCCGACGTGGCGGCCTGGGGAGCAGCGATGTCGAGTGCAGGCGCGCTGGGCGATGCACCAGCCGCGCTGGACGCCCTCGACGCGCACCGGGTGCTGTGTGCTCACCGCGATGGCAGTTGGGGTGTGCAGGGCTGGTCGCGTCGGGTGGTGGACTGGTTGGCCGAGGGTGACACGGACAGCGGGCACGGCCGATCGCCGGCCATGGGGTCGAGCTCACCCGGCGGCGTCTGGGCGGCGTCGCCGACCGCGCACCCGGGCGAGCCGCTGTTGGTGACGGCCAACGATCGGCAGACCGCGACCTTCAACGGTGACAGCGGTGTGGTGATCCGCTCCGGGAACACCCTGGAGGTGGTCTTCCGGCGCGGCACCGAGATCCGGCGCCTGCATCCGACTCGTCTGGCCGATGTGGTGCCGTTGTATGCCATGACGATCCACCGCAGCCAGGGCAGCCAGTTCGACGGGGTCACCGTGGTGCTACCGCCGGAGGGGTCGGAGTTACTGACCCGAGAACTGCTCTACACCGCCGTGACCCGAGCTCGCAGACACGTCCGGATTGTCGGTTCCGCCGACGTGTTGGCCGCGGCCGTGCGCCGCCGGGTCCAGCGTGCAAGTGGGCTGCGTTCGCCGGTCGCGGTCACGACGCCGTAGGAATCCGGGGGAGTCGACAGCTGAACCTGCGCGGCTGGAGATCAGCAGATCTCGATCCCGCCCGGTACCAGATCGCGCCGGATGAAGTTCTCCGAGGCAAGCAGCCGGTCGCGTCGCTCCGGCGGGAGTGCCATCAGCCCCTGGATGGTACGGCTGCGTCGGACCTCGGTGCGGTGTGCCGCGATGGCCGCCGCCTTGCGCTCCCCGTACCGTCCGACATCCAGCGTGAGGTCGATGCCCTCTGGTGGGGTACCGGGCAGGTGGTCGCGACGCACGGAGGCGAACAGGTCGTCGCGCACGTCGTCGACCATCCAATCGGCGATTGTCACGAAGTACACCGATCGGGTCTGCCACGCGTCGCCGGCCGAGCGGTACAGGCGGGGGCTGGCGGCGGCGTCGGCGGCCACCGAGGCCAACCGGTGGGCGTGGATGTGATCGGGATGGCCGTAGATTCCGATGGCGTCGTAGGTGACGATGGCGTCGGGACGCAGCCGCCGGATGTGCTCGACCATCGTGCGCACCGCCGAATCGAAGGGCGCCGCGCAGAATCGCTGCGCTCCCGGAGCAGATTCGGGTACCCGGTCGTCGGCGTACCCCAGCATGATCGGTGGGCCGGGCAACCCGAGTTCGTGCATCGACTCGATCAGTTCGCGATGCCGGTGCGTGCCGTCGGCCCAGGTGCACATGATGAGGTCGGCGGCGCCACCGCGCGCCGTGTGGTGCGCGATCAGGCCACCCGTCCACAACGCTTCGTCGTCGGGGTGCGCGTGCACGAACAGCAGACGAGGAGCTGGCATTCACCGGTCTTTCGATGGTGCGGCGGGGCATCGGCCATCGATACCGCGGTGCGCGTTCGAGCACCGCACAGCGGTCGACCCACCCAGATTAGCCAATGGGGTGGTCGGTAAACTGCGGCTTCGTCAGTGACGGTTGAGCGGAGGTCGATCATGACTGGTCAGACAGAGGTTCGTGAGTTCCAGGCCGAGACGCGGCAGCTGCTGGATCTCATGGTCCACTCGGTGTACTCGAACAAGGACAGCTTTCTTCGGGAGCTGATCTCCAACTCGTCGGATGCGCTGGACAAGCTGCGGTTGGAGTCGCTGCAGGACAAGGAACTCGACGTCGACGCGGGGGACCTGCACATTCAACTCGAGGCAGACCCCGAGGGGCGGACATTGGTGGTCCGCGACAACGGCATCGGCATGTCCCGCGACGATGTCATCAACCTGATCGGTACCGTCGCGCGCTCGGGCACCGCGGAACTGCGGCGCAAATTGGCCGAGGTGAAGGACGCCGCGGCCAGTGAGGAGCTGATCGGTCAGTTCGGCATCGGTTTCTATTCGACCTTCATGGTCGCCGATCGGGTCACCCTGGTGACCCGCCGTGCCGGTGAGGCCACCGGGACCCGCTGGGAATCGACCGGCGACGGCACGTACACGATCGACGATGTCGCCGACGCGCCCCAGGGGACGTCGGTCACCCTGGCGCTCAAACCGGTCGACACCGAGGATCATCTGTACGACTACACCGACGCAGCAAAGCTGCGGGCCTTGGTGAAGCGCTATTCGGACTTCATCGCGTGGCCCATCCGGATGGACGTCGAGAAGCCGGTCGCATCCGACGATTCCGGCGAGTCGACGGGCGAACCGCGGACGGACGAACCGAAGACCGAGGTCGTCACCGAAACCATCAACTCGCAGAAGGCGCTGTGGGCCAAATCTGCCGACGAGGTCACCCAGGACGAGTATCACGAGTTCTACCGGCATGTCAGCCATGCCTGGGATGAGCCCCTCGAGGTCATCACGGTCAAGGCCGAGGGCACCTTCGAGTATCAGGCGCTGCTGTTTATCCCGACCCAGGCGCCCTTCGATCTGTTCATGCGGGAGCGATCTTCGGGAATCCACCTGTACGTCAAGCGTGTCTTCATCATGGATGACTGCGAAGAGTTGATGCCGGAGTATCTGCGATTCGTCAAGGGTGTCGTCGACGCCGCGGACCTGTCGCTCAACGTGTCGCGGGAGATCCTGCAGCAGGATCGCCAGATCCGGGCCATCCGCCGACGGCTCACCAAGCGGGTCATCTCCACCGTGGGTGATCTCCGTGACTCGCGTCCGGACGACTACCGGACGTTCTGGGAGAACTTCGGTCGGGTCTGGAAGGAAGGCCTGGTCAACGATTTCGACAATCGCGACGCCATCCTCAAGGCCTCCTCGTTTGCCTCCACCGATTCCGCGGACGGCCTCACCACGCTCGCCGACTACATCGGCCGGATGCGAAGCGGTCAGGACACCATCTACTACATGACCGGCGAGAGCCGACAGCAGATCGAGAACTCCCCACATATCGAGGCGTTTCGCGCCAAGGGCGTCGAGGTGCTGCTGCTGACAGATCCGGTCGACGAGATGTGGGTGACCAGCGGACTCGAGTTCGACGGGAAGTCGTTCACCTCGATCGCCAAGGGAGCGGTAGATCTCGACTCGCTCGATGACACGGAGTCCGACGAGGACAAAGCCGACAAGGAGAAGAAGTCCGAGGAGTTCGCCTCGCTGCTCGAGTGGCTGGCGGAGACATTGGCCGACGACGTGAACGAGGCGCGGTTGTCGTCTCGGCTCACCGATTCGGCCGCCTGCCTGGTGGGCGACACCTTCTCGATGTCACCACAGTTGGAGAAGCTGTACCGCGCATCGGGTCAGGAACTGCCCAAGAGCAAGCGAGCGCTGGAGGTCAACGCCGATCACCCGCTGATCGTCGGCCTCAACAACGCATTCGGCGTCGGCGAGGACCACAGTGCCCTGGTGCCGACGGCGAAGCTGCTCTACGGTATGGCCGTCATCGCCGAGGGTGGCGAGCTGGGCGACCCCGCCGAGTTCGCGAAGCTGTTGGCGGGCAATCTGACCGAGACTCTCCACACCGAGAGTCAGAAGTAGCGAGCCGTCCGCGGCACCTCTCGTCACGCACGGTGGATGTGCGTGGCGAGAGGATGGTGTTCTGGCGGCTCCAGTAGCAGCGCGACACCGTCGAGCGTGTCGCCGTAGGGCGCTGCGATGGTGACGTCGGGTGTGGTGGTGCCGATCAGCTCGATGAATCGTGTACGGACCAGGTCGTTGTTGGTCAGGACATTGCCCATCCAGCTCACCCGGGATGACTGCCCGGTCCGGGGATCGCTGCGCCGCAGGGCGGCTCGGACGGAGTCGGCGAGTTCAGCCGCGGCGCGCTGGAGGATGTCGACGGCGACGGTGTCGTCGGTGCGTGCGGCGGCCGACACCTCTCGGGCGAATCCCGCGATGTGGGCGACCCGCTCGGGATCCGCCTGCAGCGCCATGTACAACTCGGGCAGTGGACCGAACGTGGCGTGCGCCGACTGTTCCAGTGGCGTCGGTGCGCCGCGCCCGTCGTAGGCGCGCAAGGCGGCGTCGAGCCCGGCGCGTCCGATCCAGTAGCCGCTGCCCGCGTCGCCGACCAGATGCCCCCAGCCGTCGACGCGTGCGACCCCACCGTCACCGACACCTAGCGTGACCACGCCGGTGCCCGCGGCGATCACCGCGCCCTTCTCGAAACGGTTGGCGGCCAGGTAGGCCGAGACCGAGTCATGCGCCAGCGCGACCGTGTCGGGGCCGACTCCGGCGAGGGCGGCCAGCAATTCGTCCGGACGGGTGGCCTGCGGGGTGAGTCCCGATACGCCCGCCGCCACCGCACCGACGTCGGCACCGGTCGCGGAGATGACATCCCGCGCCACCTCGGCGATCTGTGGAACCACAGGACGATCGGTGTAGATCGGACCGGCGTTGTGTTCGCTCGTGCCATCTCCGAACACTCGGATGCGGGTGCCCGTCTGGCCGCCGTCGATCGCCATCCGTTGCCGGCCGCTCATCGGTCCTCCCATCAGCGCCGAAACTGATCCTCGGGCCTCAACGTACTACGCGAAACGACTCATCGGCGCAGGTGCTCAGGCCGCGGCGTCCTCGGCGATGGTCAGCGCGACGAGATCCGCGTCGTTGGCGCGATGCACCGGCTGCACGGGCACGTCGTGCCGTCGGGCGGCGGCGATCAGCTGGCGCGCCCAGGCGAGATCGTCATCGGAGACACCGTCACGACCCGGGCGGGAGATCAGGAACGCGACCGACTCGGCCTCGAGCGCCTCGATTGCCTCGCCGAGGGTGAACAGGAGCGGATCCACCTCTACCGGTTCAGGTGTCGGTGGCAGGGGCAGCCAATTGAGAACCTTCAACAGACGTCGGTCGGGTCCGACGAAGGCGAACCATAGTCGCGCGCTTCCGAATCCGAGCGGCCCCATCAGAGCGCGCCAGCGTTGGCGCATGTCGTCGGCACCGACGATCGGGTCATGAGCGGTCTCGATGGCGGGGATCGTGCTGTCATCCGTTGTCATGATCAGATCATCGCTGTCTTCCGAACGCAGCCGTGGTTCGTTGTCCACAGGTTGCCGACGCTGTTCATGGCTCGGTTGACTCGTGCCCTCGGATGGCCGAGGATGGTCGGCTCGACCTGGCAGACTGGGCGTATGGGTGTGCTCACGCCGTTGGCGGTGAAAATCGGTTCGATCAGCTGGATGCCGCGCTATCTACCGCAGATCGTGGTGGTGGACAGCGCGCTGCAAAAGCTGACGGGGCAGCGGGTGACCCTGCTGGATGTGGCCGGACTGCCCAACATCACGCTGCGCGTAGCGGGCCGTAAAAGCGGGATTGTTCGGTCGACCCGACTGCTCGCGGTACCGGACGGAGCGGGTGCGTGGTTGATCGCCGGCTCGTACTTCGGCGGACCTGACATGCCCCAATGGGTATTCAATGTGCGTTCGGCCGACACCGTGGAGGTGGGGCATCACGGTACCGTCTCCGCGATGCGGCCACGTGAACTCGACGGTGACGAACGGGTGCGCGCCTGGCGGACATTGGTGAACGTGTGGCCCAACTTCGACCTCTACGTCCAGCGCACGCAACGTCGGATACCGGTGTTCCGGCTGGAGCCGGTCGCAGCCAACTGACCGGCTCCAGCACCGGCACAGTTCAGGCGCCGCGGAAGTCGGGGCGGCGCTTCTCGAAAACTGCGGTGACCGCCTCGGACAGATCCTCACTGGGGAGGAACGCGGAGTTCCATGCGGCGACGTAGCGCAGACTGTCCTCGACGCCGGCGCGGCGGCTGTGGTCCAGCACAGCCTTGATGCCGTTGACGACGAGCGGGGGATTGGCGGCGATCTCGGCAGCGGTCGCCCGGGCGGTGTCGAGGGCGGCGTCGCGGTCCGGGAGTACTTCGTTGACCAGTCCGATGCGTGCGGCGTGGGCCGCGTCGACATCCTTACCGGTCAGTGCGAGCTCACGAAGGTGGCCGTCACCGATGATTGCCGGCAGGCGGGCGAAGCTACCGACGTCAGCAACCATGGCCACCCGAACCTCGCGGACGCTGAACTTGGCGTCGGCGCTCGCGTACCGGATGTCGACAGCACTGATCAGATCGACTCCGCCGCCGATGCACCAGCCGGCGACTGCCGCGATGACCGGCTTTCGACAGTCGGCGACTGCGCTGATGGCGGCCTGCAATCGTCGCAGGTTGTCGTGGAACTCGGTGCGCGGCCGCGCTTTCGCCCCCTCGGCGAGTACGGGACCGAGGTCACCACCCATGGCGGCGAGATCCAGCCCGTAGGAGAAATGCGCCCCCGAGCCGGCCAGGACGACCGCACGGACGTCGTCGTCACGGTCGAGCTGCGCAAAGATCTCCGGCAACTCACGCCAGAAATCCGGTCCCATCGCATTGCCCTTGCCTGGCCCGGTGAGTACGACCTCGGCGACGTGGTCGGAAACCGACACCTCGAACGCTTTCCACTGTTGTTGATCGCTCATTCTGAGAAGGCTACCGGGCCGCACCTGCGGCTATGCCGGGTGTCATGGGATCGCTGCGCGCAGTCGGCGAGCGCCTGCCGGCGGAATTCGGTCGTACGCCCGATCCTCGAGGACTTCTCGGTCGATCTCAGATGAGCAGCTGAGCGAAAGCGCGAAGCACACTGCTGCGGGGATGGGGTGGGGTGCGGAATATGCGAAACGCCCACGCCCTGAGAATCAGGTGATGGAGAGCCGCAATGGCATGACGCGCGAGGGCGACGGACCTCGGTGAGGCTGCAGCCCCTGTTCCCTGAGGAGCGTCCGAGATTACGAGGTCGCGTCACGAAGGGTGCTCCCACGCAACCACTCTCACGCAGGACAAGGTGTCACACCCCGCCGCTATCCTGTACCCAACACCTCACCGATCAAGTCCATCCACACCCCTCCCGCAGCACACCAAAGTTGTCAGACCTGACCGATAGTCTGATAGCAGTTCGATTCCCCACCAACGTTTCCCGCCGAAAAGGGAGGAGTCCGGAAATCACTTACCGATCCCTGAGGAGCGATCGAGCTTGCGAGGAAGCGTCACGAAGAGCCCACCACCGCAACCACACTCACGCACGAAAAGTTGTCGGACCCCGCCGCTATCCTGAACCCAACAGCTCACCGAACGAGTCCATCCCCATCCCACCCGCAGCACTCCAAAGTTGTCGGACCCTCCCGATAGTCTGATGGCAGCGGCCTTAACCCCGAATCTTGGACACTGGGTGGGATTCATGCAGCGGTCAACAGTGTAGCACTGTAACGGTTTTCGTAGTTGACGGGTGACAGA
>NZ_JBITWL010000036.1:0-36229 GCF_044543825.1 Gordonia sp. NPDC062954
GGTCCCATTCCGAACCCGGAAGCTAAGCCCTCCAGCGCCAATGGTACTGCACCCTAACCAGTGTGGGAGAGTAGGACACCGCCGAACTAACCTTCTCCGAAGGCCCCCAACACCGTTGGGGGCCTTCGGCATATCCAGAGCGCCCGGTGACTTCTGGCCAGCGACCCATTGTGGGTGGGATGGCGAACGTCGTGCAGCGGGAAGAACTCGGAGTCGCGACGAGCGGGTTGGCCGGGGACGAACCGATCCACCCGGCCGGAGTTCACACCACGCGACGTAGCACCCCCGCCGCGAGGTCGTCGTCGGCGGCCAACGCGAGCACCTCACCAAACCCGGCGACGAGGCAGTCGGCGAACAGCTCGAGGTCGGTGATGGCGGCGCCGTCGGAGTTCAGGCCCAGGCAGGCGGTGCCGTTGTGGGTGATCATCGTCGCCATCATCGCGCAGCCGGGTAGCGGTCCGAACGGGAACATCCGTTCCACCTTGGCGCCGGCGACGTAGGTGTCCCAGGGGATTCCGGGGACGTTGCTGGCCTGCAGATCGTTCTGGCTGGTGGTTCCGCTCAACTGCATGAGCAGCGATCCGGGTAGCCAGGCCATCACCGAGCCGAGGGTATTGAACAGGTCAACCGCGGGTTCGTGACGGGCGACGCGCACCTGTTCCCGGATGGTCAGCACACGTTCGAACGGGTCGGCGATCCCGACCGGTCCGGCCAGTCGGCCCACCGCGATGCGGTTTCCACCGGCGGGGTCCTCGGGCCGGCGCACCGAGATAGGGATCGCGACGGGGATCGCCTCGACCGGAGTGCCCATCTTCTCGTGGTACAGACGGAATCCGCCGATCAGTCCGGCGAGATAGACGTCGTTGATCGACGCCTTGGTGGCCGTGGCGGCCGCCTTCAGATCGGCGAAGGGAACCTCGAATGCGCTGAACCGCCACGACAGGCTGCGGTGCGCGAGCAGCGGGGAACCGGGTGGACTCGCCAAGCCCCGCAACCCGGGGCACAGACCGCCCGTAGCGCAACGCAGAACTCAAGGCGCGGCGCGGGTGTGCCAGGGCGCGTACTCCGGAGATGGCCACATCGAGGCGATGGGGGACCCGGCGGACCTCCTCGCCGAACTGGCGCCGCAGCAGATCGAGGGCGGTGATGTTGTCCGGCTCGGGGTTCGGCGGCTGCGGTTTGCTCGGATTGTGCTCGCGGGTCGGTGAATGCAACTGGGCGAGACCGAGGATGGCGCCCAGCCCGTCGGTCAGTGCGTGATGTCCCTTCAGGAAATAGGCGGCCTTTCCGTCGGGCAGACCTTCGATCACCGTGCCCTCCCACGGCGGGCGGGCGGGGTCGAGCGCGGTCATGGCGAGCTGCTCGCAGGTGGACAACAGCTCACGCATGCTGCAGTCTCCGCCGATCCGGATCCGGCGCAGGTGGTAATGCAGATCGAACTCGGGATCGATTGCCCAGCTCGGTGTTCCGGTGCCGAACGGTGAGTCGACCACACGCTGGCGGAACCGCGGGGCCATCCGGCTCGCCCACTCGTGGGCGGCGACCAGCCGGTCCCAATCCGGAGCGCAGTCGTAGATCTCCAGCATGCAGATGGTGCCGCGCATGCGCCGGTCGGTGTCACCTCGCCACATGATGGTGTCCACCGGGCTCATATGGGGCTCATTCGCCCAATCCAGCGGGCGATCACCCGCATCGCCGGCCTCAGCCGTGTCACTCATCTACTGTCTCCTGTTCGGACTCCGGGGAATCGTCGGTGAACGACTCGAGTGGCCAATCGGCGAGCGCGGTCACGAACATCTGCCGTACCTCCTCGGCGTGGGTGCCCATCTCCTCGGCCCGCCACTCGGTGGTGTCGACCGGCGGCAGCACCCGCACCTCCACGATTCCCGGTCGGATCAACTGCGAACCGCGCCACATCAATTCGCCGGTGTTACGCATCACCACCGGGACCACCGGTACTTCCGCCTGCGCGGCGATGTGGAACGGTCCCTTCTTGAACGGTCCGATCCGGGGCGTCGCGGACCGTGTCCCCTCGGGCGCCACCACCAGCGACATCCCGTCCTCACGGAGTGCTTTCACTGCCGGCGCCAGCTGTTCGATCGCCCGGCTCGGGTCGGCGCGGTCGATGAACACCAGTCCGGCCTGATCGAGGATCTGACCCACCACGGGCACACGCTGGACTTCCTTCTTGGCCACCCCCGTCGCATCCGATCGGACGAGGTTGATCATCACCGGAAGGTCCAGTTTGGACTGGTGGTTGAACACGAAAACGCACGGGCGGTCCGAGGTGAGGTATTCGCCACCGTCGAGGACCCGCACGTGCACACCGGCCAGCGACAACCCGACATCGACACCCGTCGGGAGGGTCTCGACAAGTGTCTGCGGGTTCCGACGCACCAGTCCAGCAGTGAAACCCACAGCGGCAGAGGCGATGAACGACCCGTAGAAGGCGCCGGTGCGGGCCAACATGCCGGCCCGGTTGTAGGTGGGGTTCTTCAGGTCCAGGATCGGCCACCCGCGGGCCTCGGCTTCGGCGCGCAGCAAACGACGGGGCGAGACGGCGGCCGGATGGCCGACCGACTCCAGATAGGGGATGTCCTCGTTGCCGTCGCTGTAGGCGAACGACGCGCCCAGGTCGATCTCGTGGTCGCGGGCCAACGCCCGCACGGCCGCCGCCTTGCCCGGCCCCCACAGTGGTCGGCCCAGAATCCTGCCGGTGAGCACACCGTCGACGACCTCGACGTCGGTGGCCAGCGCGTGGTCGGCCTCGATCTCCCGGGCGATCGGCGCAATCTGAAATCGAGTCGCCGACGAGGCGATCACGATCGTGTGCCCCATCTCCCGGTGCGCGAGCAGGATCTGCCACATCTGCGGGCGCAGCTTGGCCGCCGTCTCATGCTTGAACAGATCCTCACCGAACTCCAGCATCTCGGTGTAGGTCTTGCCGGCGAATGTCGGCTTCGTCGCCGCGAGTACCTCGGCGTAGTCCTGCTCGGACACCACGCCGCGCAGCCCGATCAGCAGGTAGTCGGCGAGCTCGCCGAGCCCGAACTCCATGCTGCGCATGCGCGCCCGCATGATGGCCGCGGCAGAGAAGCCCTCGATGAGGGTGCCGTCGTAGTCGAACAGCGCGGCCACCTTCTTGCCCGTCGGCGCCGCACGGATCGCGCGCATCCGGTCGGTGAATGCGCTCATCGGGCATCCTTCTGTCCGAGCGCCGGTTGGATGTCCTCGATCTCGGCGATACGAGCGAGTCGATCACGCATGAGGTTCACCTCGTCGAGCCATTCCTGACGGGCGGCAAGAAGGTTTGTGACACCTTCGCCGTGAATGAGATCGCGATTGTCGGCGAGGCGATAAGCGCCGTCGTAAAGGTCCTTGGACACCGAATCCTTGCTGCGCACAACGCCTTGTAATGACAGCTGTCTGCCGAGGCCCAGGCAGTCGGCGATCAGGTCGGCTTTGTCGCACGCGGCGGTGCCCAGCTGGACGAGCCGTGTGGCGGCCACCAGCTGCGCATCGAAGAATGGTTGCAGGGTCCGCCGCGCGAGCAGGGCGCCGGTGTGACCGTGTAGGACCTCATACGTCCACTCCTGGGTCGGTATCCGCTCGCGCCACTGCGGCGCGATCAGGTCGAGTTCGGCGGCGAGCCGGTGGAAGTACTCGTCCTTGACCGGAAAGAAGAACTCGAACTTGAGCAGATCTCGTATCCGCAGGGCTTCGCGCTGCGCCACGGCCAGCAGGCCTTCATCGGTGGCGTAGTCGCCGGTGGCGCGGACCTCGCCTTCGGCCACCGCCAGCATGTTGACCTCGACGATGGCCCGGTTCACGAAATGGTGTAGCGCACCGTTGCGGTAGTAGGCGGCGACCGCGCGGTTGTCCGGCACGATCGACCAGACCGGCTCGGACCCACCGTCGAAACAGCTCACCACGCCGTTGCCGGCCAGCACCCGCAGAGTCTGGGTCAGGCCCACCCCGCGACAACGCGCCGGGTCGGGTCCGGGTAGGCCGCGGCGCGCGATGTAGTCGAGCAGCGGCACCAGGATCGCCTCGATCTCCGCCAGGGTGTAGGCGCGGTCGGGTGCACCCAGCAGCGCGAAGCCGGCCAGCGATGTCGCCGAGATCGGTGTGGCGGAATTGATCTCGTCCATCACACGGAACGCGACCTTCTCCAGTCGGGCGCGGCCCTCGCCGGCGTCGTCCAGTGCCGAGCGCAGCGAGAACGGCGTGCCGAAGCGGACCCGCGCCTCGCCCAGATAGCTGCGCTGGGCCTTGGCGTATCGGAGCAGCCACCCGATTCCCTCGGGCTTCTTGGCGCCGCCGGCGTCCTCGGCGGCCATCGCGCCGATCTCCTGCAGCTGGTCGTAGACGATCGAGGTGGGCACGATGGTCACGTCGCCGGAGTCGAGCTGGGTCACCGCGTCGACGACGTAGTTGAGCAGGCCCATCATCGGCTTGCGCAGCTTGCCGGTGCGACTGCGGCCGCCCTCAATGTACCACTCCAGGTTGAACCGCTTCTCGACGATGTAGGAGAGATAGGACCGCATGGCGAACTTGTAGACCGGGTCCGACCCGAACTTCCGTCGGATGAAGATCATGCCTGCCCGGCGTGCGACCGGGCCCACCGGCCAGAACGACAGATTGTTGCCGCCCAGGACCAGAGTGGGTGGGAAATCGTTGCTGCGCAGCACTTTCGCCAACACCAACGGATCGACGTAGGACCGGTGGGACGGCAGGAACACCAGGCCGGTCGACTTGTTCAGAGTCCGCAGGGTGTTGAGCGTGTCCAGATCCACCGTGACATGCCACGCCCGTTCGTGCAGCCGGTCGAAGGTCGCGGAGAACACATCGTCCATCAGCCGGCTCTGGGTGGCCACGAAGCCGGACAGCTTGTCGACGGCCTCGGCCACCACGGTTTCGGTGGGCCGGCCGAGCTCGGCGGCCAGCTTCGCCGCACCGGCCTGGAAGCGTGCCGAACTGCTGACCTGTTCGGCGACCAGCTGCGGCACCTTGTAGCGGTCCCCGATGATCTGCCGCTCGGCCCGCTCGGCCGACAGGGATGCCTGGACGGCCACGTACTTCCCGAACGGTGCACCCTCGGCGAGGTCGCGGGCGTAGCGCTCACGGAGTTCCGCGATGGTCGCCGGCGCCCCTTCCACGACGCGCAGACTGTCTGGCCGCCGGCCGCGGATCAGCGGCTGCACCAGGCCCACAGGACGCCGCGGGTTCGACAGCACCAGCACATCGCCGAGCGTGACGCGGCGCTCACCCTGGCGGACCGCGGGCAGCCACACCGGCCGTACCGGCACCAGCGTCGTCGATGGCGGCAGTGCATCGAAGTCGACATCGTCCGGCCGGCGAACCGGGGCATCCGGGTGGGCGGTCGACGCCCAGTCGGTCACCGCCCGCAGCTCGACGGACGTGCGTGTCTCCGCCAGAACGACGACCTCGTCGGCCATGTGCACCACCCTCACGTCGTCACCGCGCGGCAACGCGGCACGTCCATTGTGGCGCGGGTCACATCTCGGCTGGTGGGCTTTGGCTCAGATCGGTCGGGGTGGAATGAGGCATCAGCTCTGCCGTCACCCGGTCAGTGAGGAAGCTCCTGCTCGGTCATCCGTACCGGCCGCTGCGGTAGGCGCGGCCGCAAGAACGTGGTGGCCGCGGCGATGACGATCGTCACCCCGGCCGCCAGCCACAGCACCTCGATTCCGAGGCCGCGGTAGGCGAGCGCACCCAGGATGGCGCCGACGGCGAGTCCGGCCCACAACGACAGGTAGCGCAGCCACAGCCAGCGTGGACCGCCCGCGAAGGCGTCGACGAGCCGCTGCCCCGCCTTGACGAGGGTGCCGGTCATGTAGGTGAGCCCCACAGTGACCTCGCCGTCGCGCTGGAACACCGAGTTCATCACCCCCATCGACGCCGCCATTACGCCCATCGACGCGGTGTCGAAACCCGCCTGCGCCACGGCCGCGGCGGCCAGCAGGACGGTGCACACCAGCCACAACACGCCCATCCGCGAACTGCTCACCCGGGCGGCCACCGCGCCGACGATGACACCGAGGAAGAACGCCCCCACCAACCCGGCCGTGATCCCGACGACCTCCCACCGGAACTGCGCCACGCCCGCGGCCATCCGGGTCGTGTTGCCACTCATGAACGACAGGAAGTAGCCGCCGAGGTGGACGAAGCCGATCGCATCCACGAACCCGGCGATCCCGGACAGCACGATGGCCAGCCCCAACTCGCGTCGACGAAACAGCCGCACGGTTCTCCCTTCCTGCGCCCGGTGCGCGCCGCCCATTCTCCCCGCTCGCTGCCGTCCCCGTTCATCCGCCGCCCATCACCCGAGTCGCGGCCGCCTGAAGACCGAGCTGAGGCCGAAGGACCCTGCCGCCACCTGCGCCGGAGGAGGAGCATGAAGGGGTGAGCAACGACGCCCTCCGGATGACCCAGTCGGACATGTTCTCCTGGCACATGGAACAGAACCCCATCCTGCGGTCGACGGTGGTGTTGGTCGTGCTGCTCGACGCCTCCCCGGACTGGGAGCGGTTCCTCGCCACGGTCGAGCGTGCCGCTCAGGTGCTGCCCGCGATGCGTCGCAAACTCGTGCCCGACCGTGGGCTCGCGCCGGCACGGTGGGTCGACGACCCCGATTTCGACCTCGGTTGGCACGTCCGCCGCGTCGACGCCCCGCATCCGCGGAATCTGGCCGGCGTCCTCGAGGTCGCCCGCACCGCCGGCATGTCGGCCTTCGACCCGGCGCGACCCATGTGGGAGTACACCCTGCTCGACGGCCTCGAAGAGGACGCCGCAGCCGCCGTGGTGATGAAGTTCCATCACTCGCTCACCGACGGCGTCGGCGGTGTCCGCATCGCCGCGGAAATCCTCGATTTCGAGCGGTCCGGCACCGAGCGGGACCCCGTCGCCCACACCGAGGCGGTCGCGGCCGCCCCCACCGTCATCGACACCATTGGCTGGTACGCGTCGTCGGCGTTCACGGTGGCACGTGAATCGGTGTCGTCGGCGGCCCGGCTGGGCGGGCGGCTGCTGATCCGTCCGCTGCGGGCGGTGCGCGACGTCGCCGGGACGGCTGTGTCCATCGCGCGCATCGTCGAACCGATCACATCCACGGCGTCTCCGGTGATGACCGACCGCAGCACGCGGCGACATTTCGCGACGATGGAGGCCCCGGTCGACGCGCTGTCCGCGGCCGGAGAAGTCGGCGGCGGGACCCTCAACGACGCCTTCCTCGCCGCGATCGTCCTCGGCATGCGCGACTATCACCGACGCCACGATGCACAGATCGATCACCTGCGGGTCACCATGCCGATGAACCTGCGCTCCGACGACGACCCCCTCGGCGGCAATCGGATCACGCTGTTGCGCTTCGCGATCCCGTGCGACGAAGGTGAGCCGTCGAAGCTCATCCAGCGCATCCACGACATCGTCGCGGCCTGGCGGGTGGAGCCCGCGGTGCCGTTGGCCGAACCCATCGCCGGAGCGTTGAACGTGCTCCCCGCATCCGCGGTGGGCGCGATGCTCGAACACGTCGACTTCCTGGCCTCCGACGTCCCGGGATCGCCGGTGCCGCTGTATCTGGCGGGCGCGAAGATCACCCGCCAGTACGCCTTCGGACCCACCATCGGCGCCGCCTTCAACGTGACCCTGCTGTCCTACGTCGGCGACTGCTGCATGGGCATCGACGTCGACGACGCCGCGGTGCCCGACCTCAACGTCTTGCTCGACAGCCTCGACGCAGGATTCCGTGAGGTGTGCGGCCTCGCGGACGCGTAGCGCCGCACCCGATCAGCCGACTCGTCCTCAGGCAGAGGAACCGCCGGCCCCGGACGCCCGCTGCGTCGCGCGATAGTGCGATGGCGTCACCCGGTAGGTCGCGACAAACGCTTGCCGCAGTGCCTCGGTGGTACCGAACCCACACCGGCGGGCGATGCCGGCGACGGTGAGGTCGGACTCGACCAGGAGGTTCGCCGCTGCCTCGGCACGCACCCGCCGCACGAATCGGCCAGCCGTGAGCCCGACCTCCTCGGTGAACAATCGGGTCAGGTGGCGCTCGCTGAGCCCGACGTGGTGCGCCAGCACGGTCGGTGACAGATCGGCATCCAGGTGCGTGGTGACATGGTCGACGACCCGGCGGACCACGGAGTGCATCGGCACCGGCGCAGTGGTGAACACGCTCATCTGCGCTTGGTTACCCGGTCGCTGCAAATAGGTCACCAGGTCGCGGGCGACGTCGCGGGCCAACGCCGCCCCGGCATCCGCCTCGATGAACGACAAGGTCAGGTCGAGTGCCGAGGTGACCCCGGCCGACGTGTAGGTGTCGCCGTCCTGGACGAAGATGGGCACCGGATCGAACGTGACGTCCGGGAATCGCTGCGCCAGATACCCGGCGTGATTCCAGTGTGTCGCGGCTCGCCGATGGTCGAGAAGCCCTGCGCCGGCGAGTATTCCGGCCCCGGTGCAGACCGACGCCACCCGGCGCGATTCGCGCCCGAGCCGCCGGACATGGCCGAGTAGACGGGCGTTGTCCATGGCGTCGACGTAGCCGATGCCGCCGCACACGATCAACGTGTCGAGCGGTCCGCGCACCCGCTCCAGCGCCACTTCGGCATTCACCGTCAGGCCGGTCCCGGTGTGGATGGGTCCACCCCCGGGGGAGGCGAGTCGAGGCTGGTACACCGCACGTCCGTGGAGGTGATTGGCGATCTGCAGAGCAGACACGACACACGCGATGTCGAGCAGTTCGGCTGCGGGATAGCCGACCACCACGATGCGCCGAGGACCCTCGTGTCCGTCCACATCCTCAGTATCCACGCCGCGGTGCATGTCTGACAGCCACGCTTGCCAGGATTTCGGACACGGGTGCCGGTCGTGCTCGCCTTCGCGGCCCGAAGGGTGCACGGTCGGAACATGACCACCATTCGTCCGCTCGCCATCGCTGTCGGCCGATTCGCCCTGATGTCGACACTGGTGATCCTGCTGGCCGCGTCCGCGATCGGTATCGAACTGTTCGCCACCATTCCGGTGATGAAAGCGGCTGCTCGACAGGTCTATCCGACTGCACAGCCGGATGTGCCGGTGACCGTGCCCCGCCATGATCCCGGTAAACCTACGGTGGCGATTCTCCTCGGTTCACACGGTGCCAACGTCGCCGACACCCTCGCGCCGTTCGAGGTGTTCGCGAGGTCGGGGTCGTTCAACACCTATCTCGTCGCCCCGGCGGCTTCCGCCGTCACCCTCGGCGGTGGATTGTCGGTGATGCCGCACCACAGCTTCGTCTCGCTCGAAGCGGCCGACCCCGACGGACCCGACGTCATCGTGGTCCCCCAATTGCATGGTGACCGGCAACCCGTGAACGACTGGATGCGACAGCGCTTCCGGGACGATCAGAGTGTCATCGTCATGAGCGTGTGCGCGGGCACCGAATCCCTTGCGGAGACCGGGATTTTGGCCGGGCGGCCTGGCAACGTCGCACTGGCTCAAGCTCATCGGGCTCGGTCGGTCATTTCCGGAGATCGACTGGGTCGAGGGCGTTCGATTCGTCGACGACGGTCGCGTCGTCACCACCGCGGGTGTGCTCTCGGGTATCGACGGCTCGTTGCGGCTGGTGGAGCGGTTGGCCGGCGCGGACACCGCGCGACGTGTGGCCCGCGAGATCCGCTGGTCGGGATACCTCCCGGGTGAGGACATCGCCATCCCCCAATCATCGCCCGGGCCGGGCGATCTGCCTGCCGTGCTCAGCGCGGCGTTCCGCTGGGATCGCCCGCACGACGCAGTGCTGGTGTCATCGGGGATCGGAGAGACGGAGTTGTCGTCGGCGTTTCGGCCGTATACCGAACTCTCCTACCTCGCGACACTTGAAACCCTTTCTGCCACTGGCGCTCCGGTCACCACCGCGCACGGGGTGACGGTAGTGCCGACGCGGTCGGTCGACGAGGTGTCGGGGATCGACCGGCTTGTCGTACCCGGCCGCGACGCAGCCGACCGTCAACTCGGCGACCACGGACAGCAACTCGGATTCGACGTCGACTACCTCCACACGCGCGACGAATTCGCCTACGACGGCGCGATCCGCGACATCGCAGCACGCTACGACCGCGCCACCGCGCGGTGGGTGGCCAAGAGCCTGCAGTTCGACACCAGTGCTCACGACGACGGCGGGACCGCCTGGCCATGGCGGCTCACCGCGGTGGCGCTGGGACTTTTCCTGCTCATCGCCGCGGGGATGGCGATCCTGGGCGGCGCCGCGTTCCGCGCGGTCACCGCACTTCGCCACCGTTCGCGGCCCGTCGACGGATCGTCGTCGGCGACTCCGACCTCAGCAGATACCGAAACCACGGATAAGGAGCCGGTCCCATGACAACCACATCAGGCGAGGGCGACGGATCAGGATTGATCATCATCGCCGGCCACGAACTCGTCGACGCCGAGATACGCGACGAGACCGTGGCCGCCTACCGCGATCTGATCGCGCGCGCACGTGATGCGGATGGCTGCATCCACGCATCCATCACCGCCGACTCCGTGGACCCGGAGCGCATCATCACCCTCGAGATCTGGCGCGACGCGGCGGCCCTGAATCGCTGGCGTCGACGCGCCCGGGGCCCGAAGACGGCAAAACCCACGGTTCTCGCCGTCGCGCGATACGACGCTGTCGACACCGGGCGTTCGTTCTAGGGTCGTCAGCCCTTTTGTCGGCGCCACCGCATCGCACACACTGAGGTGGCAGTACGCGAGATCCTCGGCTTCGGCGACGACGTTCCTGCCCGAGCTGTCGTATTCGCATCGGTCCGTTCGTGGAGTAGGTAGAGGCAGCCGATCGGCCGCCACCGACGAGAGGAATCCGAAAATGGCTCAGTACATGCTCTCCGTGATCGGCGACGTGAGCGTCTATGACATCCCGCTGGAGGACGTCCAGGATCAGATGGCAGTGACCAGCAGGTTCAACGACGAACTCAAGGCCGAGGGTGCGTGGGTCTTCGCCGGCGGGCTCGGGCGTCCGGACGCCGCCACCACGATCGACAACACCGGTCCTGACGTGATAGTCACCGACGGCCCGTACGCCGAGACCAAGGAGGTGCTCGGCGGATTCTGGGTCGTCGAGGCCGCCGACCTCGACGCCGCCCTGAAGATCGCGTCGCGGGCATCGAAAGCCTGCGCGGCCCGAATCGAGATCCGGACGTTCGACCAGGCATGACCGCAGATACTCGCGCGCGGATCGAGCGGATCTACCGCGAGGAGTACGGCAGAGTCATCGCCTCGCTCGTTCGCCGCTTCGGTGATCTCGACATCGCCGAGGACGCGGCCGGCGAGGCGCTGCTCACCGCCGTCGAGCGGTGGCCGACCGGCGGCATCCCGCCCAACCCGGGCGGCTGGCTGACCACCACGGCCGGTAATCGCGCCATCGATCGAATCCGCCGGGAATCGCTGCGCGACCGCAAGCACCAGGCCGCCATGATCATCGACGACCCCACCCCGCATCAGCCGACCGGACCGGTCGCCGACGACCGTCTCCGGCTCATGTTCACCTGTTGTCATCCGGCGCTCGCACCGGAGGCCCGAGTCGCGCTGACCCTGCGCCTGCTCGGCGGACTCACCGTCGCGGAGATCGCGAGCGCCTTCCTGGTCGCCGAGGCGACGGTCGCACGGCGCATCACCCGTGCGAAGTCCAAGATCAGGACGGCGCACATCCCGTTCCGAATACCCGACCGCGACGACGTCACCGACCGACTCGACGGAGTGCTCACCGTCATCTACCTGATCTTCAACGAGGGCTACCTCGCGGCAGCCGGAGCTGACCCGATCCGGTCGGACCTGACCGCCGAGGCGATCCGGCTCGGCCGCCTCATGCGCGAGATGTTGCCCGACGACGGTGAGGTGGCCGGGCTGCTCGCGCTCATGCTGTTGACCGACGCCCGCCGCGCGGCCCGGATCGCCGACGACACGTTGGTGACTCTCGACCAGCAAGACCGAGGGCGGTGGGACCGCGCGCTCATCGTCGAAGGGCACACCCTGGTCCGCGAATGTCTGTCCCGGGTGGAGATGACCGGATCGACTCCCGGGCGCTACCAGATCATGGCGGCCATCAACGCGGTCCACACCGACGCCCGCGACACGCGTGACACCGACCTGGGTCAGATCGGCGCGCTCTACGACCAGCTGCACGCGATCGAACCGACACCGATCGTGGCGCTCAATCGTGCGGTCGCCATCGCCGAACTCGACGGTCCCGCCGTCGCGCTGGCCATCGTCGACGGTCTCGCACTCGACGGTTATCACGCGTGGCATGCGACGCGTGCGGACCTGCTGCGCCGACTGGGACGCGATGCGGACGCCCGAGCGGCATACGGCGCCGCGATCGCCGCGACCCGGAACCCGGCCGAGCGGCGGTACCTGGAGCGGCGGCGCGACGCCTAGACCCGGCGGAGGACGCGCGGTCGCATGCCGGACAATGAACCGAGTGTTCGACAGTCTGCAGCCCCCGCACCCCATCAGGGATCTCCGCCGATGACCGCTCCATCGCGTCCCGCCCAGGCGATGACGATCTGGCTGGTCGGCCTCGCGGTGTACTTCGTGGCCGTGCTGCACCGGTCGTCGTTGGGTGTCGCGGGCCTGCTCGCCGCCGAACGCTTCGACATCAGCGCATCCCAACTGTCCACCTTCGTGGTGCTGCAGCTGCTGATCTACGCGCTGATGCAGGTGCCCGTCGGCCTGCTGGTGGACCGGTTCGGTCCGCGTCGGGTGTTGCTCACCGGCACGCTGATCCTGACCTCGGCACAGTTGAGCTTTGCCTTCGCCGACAGCTACCTGTGGGCGCTGTCGGCGCGCTTCTTCGTCGGCGTCGGTGACGCGATGACCTTCGTGTGCGTGCTCCGGCTGGTCACCACGTGGTTCCCGATCCGGCGCATCCCGTTGATGACGCAGCTGACCGGGGTGCTCGGACAGCTGGGCGCGGTGGCCGCGGCGGTGCCGATGACCTGGGCGTTGTCGACGCTGGGCTGGACACATGCCTACATCGCGACCGCCGCGCTCGGCGGCGTGCTGCTCGTGGCGACCCTGGTCGTGGTGCGGGACTCGGCCGAGGCGCGCTCGGTGTCGGGGCCAATGCTGGGGTTGGCGGGGATCAAGGACAGCCTGAAGGCGTCGTGGGAGCATCCGGGCACCCGGCTCGGATTCTGGATGCACTTCTCCACCCAGTTCAGCGCGACGGTGCTCGGCCTGTTGTGGGGTTATCCGTTCTTCGTCGAGGGGCAGGGCTTGAGTTCGGCGACCGCCGGTCTGCTACTGACCGTCATGGTGCTCTCGATCATGGCCTTCGGGCCCACCTTCGCGTGGCTCATCACCCGCTGGCCGTGGCATCGGTCGACGTTGGTATTGCTGGTGGTGGCGAGTATCGCGACCACCTGGGCGGTGGTCCTGGCATGGCCCGGGGCGGCGCCGTTGTGGATGCTCGTCGTCCTGGTGGTGATCTGCGGGATGGGCGGTCCGGCCTCGATGGTCGGCTTCGACCTCGGTCGCACCTCGAATCCGGTGTTCCGGGTCAGCACCGCCACCGGGATCATCAACCAGGGCGGATTCCTGGCCAGCCTCACCACCGCCGCCCTGATCGGTCTGCTGCTCGACTGGCGGACGCCCGACGGCGTGTCCGGCTATCCCGCCGAGGCCTTCACCTGGGCGATGTCGGCGCAGTTCGTGCTGTGGGCGATCGGTGCGATACAGATCTGGCGCTATCGGCGCAAAGGCCGTGCGCGGCTGCTGCGCGACGATCCGGAGCTCTGGTCTCAGCAGTCGGGCCGCCCGGTACCGAACTGAGTCGGTACCGGCTCGTGCCCGCCGCCGGAATTCATCGCACCCAGGTCGACGCGACGTCACACCGGTCCGAGGTTTCGCCGGACCCAGGACCAATCGATGCGTTCCTGTTCAAGCCGCACACGCTCGCCGAGGGCGTCGGTGACGAGGTCGGTGTAGAGCTCGTGCTCGCCGCGGGTCAGATGCGTGAGATCCGACGACGCGGGGCGTTGTTCGGTGACCCAGCGGTCCCGGTGCGTCATCAGGGTGTCCCGATCCATCAGCACCGACTCGGTCTGCGGCAACCAGGCACGCATGCGGTCGAGGATGGCGAAACCGTGGGTATCGAGGTCACCCCAGTAGCGGATGGGGACATCGGCAAGCCAGGGCAGGCGACCGATTCGATCGACCTCGAAACCCTTGCCCCACAGCACCACACCGTCGTCGGGGACGTCGACACTCAGGTAGGTGATCTCGTTTTCGATCACGAGTGCACTGCGCGGCCGCAGCTCGAGCCGCGCGAGTTCGTCAGCGCGCACCGTCAGCTCGGTCAGCGGCGCGGGCAACCCCACCGACGCCGCGAACCGCAAGCGCACGAACTCGGGTTTGCCGTGCAGGCCGAGATCGGCCAGGAAGCCCGACGCCGACGTCGACACCCCGAGCATGGCGGCAAGGACCGCACGGTGCCGTTCGGCGAACTTGGTGTCCACACCGGGCGCGCTGATCTCACGCAGGTACCGGCGAGAGGAGCGATACTCGTCGAGCCACGCGTACGCGGCGATCAGACGTGCCATCTCGTCCGCCAATTCCAGTGCGCGCAAGGGATATCGGACCATCCACGTGCGGACCGCCGGGTGCGCGGCGGCGAGATCGAGGAGCTCGTCGTACCGCCGGACTGTCGCCGTCACGCCCAGCAGCGTCCACGCCTGCTCGAACGAGGACACCACGGCGCGGGCCGGCACCTGGTTACGGCCGACATGGCGCCCACCGACCGACTGCCACTGCAACGCAAAGCGCCGATCGTCGCGGCGTCCCGTGTCCAGGGCCGTAACCCAGTCGCGGGCGGCGCCGAGGTCCGCGCCGATCTCCGACGCCGTGGGACCGCGCAGTGGAGTCACGATGGGATCGAACGGTTCTCGGTTGGCATGAGACCGCAGCAGCGATCCGTCATCCCACCGACGTCGGACCTTGGCGGCGATGTCGTCGGGGGTGGTCCAGCGTCGGCTCACTTCAGTCGTCCGTCGCGGCGCGACCGGTACTCCTCGATCGTCATCGTCTGCAGGCGGGAGAAGGTGCCGGTCGGGTTGTCGACGAAGCCGATGGCTTTCACATACGGCTCGATCACGTGCACCTTCTGCAACGGGGTCACGATGAGCAACTGAAGGCCGAGTTTCGCGAACAGATCCAATGCGTATCGGGTCGAGACGTCCGAACCACGACCGAATGCCTCGTCGATCACCGCAAACCGGAAGTCGCGGGATTTCTCCACACCCCACTCCAACCCGAACTGATACGCCAGCGACGCCGCGAGGATGGTGTAGGCGAGCTTCTCCTTCTGGCCACCGGATTTACCGTCGGAATCGCTGTAATGCTCCCACTCGACGTCGGTGTCGACATCACGCTCGGACGCGGAGAACACGAACCAGTTGCGGACATCGGTGACGCGTCGGGTCCAGTTCTTGTCGGAATCGGCATGCCCGTCACGGCCGCGGAACCGTTCGATGATCCGCTTGACATCCAGGAAGCGTTGCTCGGAGTACTGGTCCCCGTCGACGGCGAGGCTGTCATTGGTCAGGTTCCGTAGATCGGAACGGAACTGTGCCACATCCTGATTCGTGGTGGACTCGCGTTCCAGACGGATATAGCGGCCGGGGTTGTAGGGCACCGCCCCCAGCGCCTCGTTGATCCGGGCGACGCGCTCGTCGATGGACGCGGCCTGTCGGTGCAGCCAGTTGTTGAACCCGGCGAGCTCCTGGATGGCATTCTTGTTCAGCTGTTCCTTGAACTCGAACTCGAAGCGCGGCAGGTCGTCGGTGGCGACCCGTTCGCGAAATGCGACGAAGTCGGCGCGGGCATCGACGTTGGCATCCATGTCGGCGCGCAGGTCGGGCCAACGACGCAGCACCTCGGCCATCTGCTGGGCCATGCTCTGCCCGAAACCACCGAGTTCGCGGGTCAATCGCTCGATCCGCTGATGCAATGTGGACGACAGCGAGTTCTCCGCGGCGGCACAATCGGCGGCGCGGGTCGGCAACGATCCGCTGAGTCGTTGTGCCAGAGCCTCATACGAGGCGCGCGCAGTGGTGAGGTCGGCATCGGAGTGGTCGGCGATGAACTCGTCATCGCGCTTGCGGTGCTGCTCGGCCTGATGGGTGGTCGCAGCCGTGGTGGCCAGCTTGCCGGTGAGCTCGTCGATGGTGGTGGCCACTTGTGTCGCGAGTTCGCTGTTGCGTTCCAGCGCCGTCGTGATCTCCTGCAGCCGTGAGGAACCCGACTCCAGCCGGGCCCGTTCGGCCTCGCACTCGTCGGCGCGGCGTTGGGCTTCCTCGACATCGAGGTCGGCCCACGAGTGGAAGCCGTCGAGGCGGGCGAGCGCCTCCCGGCGGGTCTGCAGCGCATCCCGTTCCTCCGACAGCGAGACCACCTCGGCGGCGGCCGCCGTCCGCTGACGGTCCAGATCGTCGAGATCCTCACGCAACGCGGCGATCTTGCGTTCATTGGCCCAGCCCAGCACCCAGCGGCGCGGATCGTCGACGCGGTGCCGGTCGTCCTTCTCGTGCCGTCCGCCGGAGCGGACCTGGCCCTCGCGGGTGACCGCCCGTTTCGCCGCGCGGAACTCCTCGAGTGTTGCCGCACACTGATGGTCGGCCCGTTTGATCAGTTCGTCGCGCAGGTAGTCCCCGAACGGGCCCTGTTTGATCTCCAGACAGTCGGCGAGCAGCAACGTTCCAGAATCCTGACGCTGCAAAGGAACCCGCCGCGCCGGCACCCGCTCGTAAACGAGTTTCGCGCCGACGGTGCGCCCACCGGCGCCCTGGAAGGTGAGCCGTCGGCCGTTGACCCACTGCGTGACCGCCTCGTAGTGCTGTTGCGGCACCAGTAGCGACAATGCGAACCCGCGCAGCACCCGCTCGGCCGCGCCCCGCCATTCCGCGTGCTCCTCGTCGACGTCGAGAAGCTCACCGGCATAGGGAAGATCGTCATGCGTCAGCCCCAGATCGATACACAGCTGATCGCGCAGCTGTACCTGATCGGGTGGGAGATTGCTGGTGCGGTTGGCGAGGTCGTCGAGTTCGTCGCGGATGGCGTCACATCGGCGAGCCGCGTCTTTCTCGCGTCCGATGGCATCGGCCGTCGACGCGTCGAGGGTGTGTTTGGTCTCGGCCAGCCGCGGTCGCTCATCGGTGATCAGCCCACGCAGGGCGGTGAATTGTTCGGCGGTGGTGACCGGTTCGAACGCGGCGTCGGCGACCGTCGAATCGAACAAGGTGCGGCCGTGCCGGCGTTTGCGCACGTCATCGCGGGCAACGGCGGCGAGGCGTTCCAACTCGCCGACCCGGTCGCCGCCGGCCCGGGCACGTTCCTCGATGAGTGACTCGCGTTCGCGGCTCAGATTGCGTTGCTGCGCTTTGGCGTCGTCCTGCTCGCGCAGCAGACGTTCACCCTCGGCGGTGAGGGTGGCGATCTCGCCGGCGAGCAGCCCAGAGCGGTGTTCGGCGATGAACAATCGCACCGCCGCGCGTTGCAGGTCCAGGGCGTCGCGCTCGGCGAGGGCGGCGTCGTACTTCTGTACGGTCGCCACGATCGGGTCGAGCACCTCGAGCTGTTCGCGGGCCCGCTTGACCGCGTCGTAGGCCTTGGTGAGGTCATCGAAATGGGCGATGATGTCGCGAACACGGTCGGTGGAGTCGCTGGGTTCGAGCATGTGGCCGCGGACGAAGTCGTTGAGATTGCCCACCGACTTCATCGACACGGTCTGATGCAGCAGTTCGAGGGCCTGCTCGGACCGGATGCCGAGCAACCGCCGCAGCGATGTCGAGTACTTGGGGAACTCGTCGACCACGTCGGCGCCGCCCGACCGCAACCGCTTGCGCAGGTCACGTAGGTCGGAACCGAAGTCGGCGAAGTCGGTGGCGATGGCGAGCTGTTTGGTCGCGGTGACGTAGAAGCGATACGGCTGCCCCGCGCTGTCGCGCTGCTGGAATACCTGTGCGAGGGTGACGGTTTCGTCGTAGCCGGGGTTGGTGAACACGCCGAGGATCACCGAGTAGGTGCTGCGGTCCTGACGCAACCCCTTGGCACGGGACCGGCCGGTCGCCTCTTGGCGCTCCGACTTGTAGTGGCCCTCGACATAGGAGCGTAGTGTGCGTTCCTTGGCCTCGGCGCCCGCGGCCTTGTTGTAGGCGATCTTGTGTGCCGGCATCAGCAGCGTGGTCACCGCATCGACCAAAGTGGACTTGCCCGAACCGATGTCGCCGGTCAGCAGCGCGGTATCGGTGTTGGGCGTCAGCCGCCACACCTGCCGATCGAAGGTTCCCCAGTTCAACACCTCGACATGCTGTAGTCGGAATCCGGCCCCGCCGTTTGGTGCGGCAAGTTCGACTGACGAGAACAGCCCCTCACTCATCGGCGCTCGCCGTTCCGGCGTACTCGCGCAACTTCCCAGCGAAGTCCGACAGTGTTTGCGCGTCGATGTAGGCCTTGATGATGCGTCGCACCTCCCACTGGTCGGTCTGCCCGCGCAGCTGCCGCAGGAACCCGAGTTCGACGGTCTTCTTGATCGTCGTCTCCGCCTGGTCGACCAGCCGAGCCTCGTTGGTGGATTCGGCTTGGAACAGCCGCAGCATCTCCACGATCTGCTCGGTCGACAGTACGAGTCGTCCTTCGCCGCCGGTGATCTCGAACTCCAGCAACCGTTTACGCAGCAACACCAGCAGCAGGCTCACGTTGTAGGTCAACGCACGTCGACGCACCAGCCTCGGAAGTGGTTCGTCACCTTCTTCTTCCGGGCGTGACCGCAGATAGGCGTAACCTTCGGAATCGTCGACCACCACGTCGACGCCGATGGTGGCGAAGTGATCGCGCACGCCGGCGCCCGAGCGTTCGAGGGTGCCCCAGGTGTCCTCGTCGGACTCGCGATACACCACACCCTGCATCAGCCGGATGATCGCGCTTGCGACGGTGCGTTCGTCGGTCATCGTCGTCTCACCGTGACTCTCGGTAGCCGTGCCCGTTTGGTGGTCTCGGGATCGTCGGGGTCGGGGTATTCCAGCAGCGTCTCGTCGGTGTCATCGATGTCGACGCTGACGTCGTCGTCGTTGAGTGCAAGGTAGCCGACGATCTCGGCCGCACCCTGCTCGATCGGGTACATGTCGATGACGTCGGACAGCAACGCCGACGATCGCTCCGGCAGGATGGCGCGGATGTTGGCGGCCAGCCGGGCCTGGTCGACGAACGTCTGGGTGAACAGCAGGTCCGCATCGACTTGTTCGGTGGTCTCATCGATGGTGCTCTCCACGGTCACCGCAGCGGGCTGCTGGTACAGCGGTCGCTCGAAGGGTAAAACGATCTCGATACCAGGCTGATCGACTTCGAGTCCGAAACGTGTTTCCCGGCCGCGGATCTCGAGGGCGGTCGCCTCCACTGACCGAACGAGGTCGAGGACGCGGCGGTTCTCCAGCCACACCTGATCGTCGAGGAACCGCCGCAGTTGTTCGGAGATCTGGCGCACGGTGCGTTGCGTGCGGTCGGCGGCTTCCGACCAGTCGTGGTGGATGCCGCGGATGCGGCGGTCGGCATCGACGATGTCCAGCGAGGACACCGTGGCCAGTAGGTCGGACAGCTCGGCCTGCCGGGCGTCGGAGAGCAGGAACTCGTAGAACGACGCGAAGCTGCGGCCCTGGTCGGAACCGGCGATCTCCGAGCGGCTGCCCACCAGCTCGGCGAGCAATTCACCCTTGGGGCCGTCCCAGGACGCGATCTTCTCGCGGGCGGCGCGGTCGAGGAGTCGGAAGTTGTCCTCGACCTCCCGAAAGTCGGAGAGGAGTTCACGCGCGGTCGCCGACATCTGCTGGTAGCGGTCGCGAACGCCGGTCTCATCGAGCACCGAGACGTCGCCGGATTCGACCGCCTCGATCTCGGCGTCGATCTCGGCGCGACGGCGACGCAGCTCGGCCAGCCGGATCTCCGGGTCGGCCTCGGTGCCGTGCACGATCTGTCGCAGCAGTTCGACGACGGTGTGCAGGCGCGATTCGGTCCCGACAAACGACCGCCCCTGCAGCGAGACCACCCAGGCGTAGGCCTTCTCGAGGGCGGGGGTGACCTCATAGTGCACCTCGTCGTCGCCGGGCGGATAGAAGCGACGCAGGAACCCCGCCTCGGTGGCCGCCCAGTCCTCGAGGTAGGCACGTGGTTCCTTCGGGAACCGGGGCTGGCCGTCCTCGGTCGGTGACGTGCCGTTGAGTTCGTAGAGCAGGTCGTCCAGGGCGCCGGCAAGCTCACTGGCCGAACTCGCTCCGCGATTGCCCTCGACGAAGAAGTTCCCGAGAAACGTCAGGATGAGCGGCGAGTTGTGGGCACGCAGCAGCCGCCAGGCGGGATGTCGATCCCACAGGCTGCCGAATGCGTCGAAGTCCACGGGTCAAGGGTAGGCAATGGGGCCGACAGGTAGAGGCCGACGTCTGGTACGTCATTGATCAGTGCTCGATCCAAGGGGGTGGTATCACACTGGTATCGTCACGGAGGTGGGTATGACACTGCGGACCAGTGAGGCGCAGACCGAGGCTCTGCGAAGACAGGCCGAAGCCGAAGGCCGTTCCATGCAAGCGGTCGCGCTGTCGGCAATCGACGAGTACATCGCGCGTCGCGAACACAAGACCAAGGTCGATGCGGTTGCGCGTCGGGTTGTCAGCGAAGAAGCGGGCGTGTTGGAGCGACTCAAGGACGCATGACCGAGTATCTGGACCTCGAAGACGTGCTCGACGTAGCGAGACTCGCGCTCGGCGCACCTCCCGACATTCGTGACTACGGACTGCTCGAGTCCGCACTGGCCCGACCTCGCGCCTCGGTCTTCGGCGAGGACGCATACCCCGACCTCCACCTCAAGGCAGCGGCGCTGTTGCAGTCGATGACGCGCAACCACGCGCTCGTCGATGGCAACAAGCGAACTGCCTGGGCGGTGTGCCTGACATTCCTGGGCATGAACGGGCAGTGGATCACGGCGTCGGAGAACGACCGTTTCGCATTCGTCATCGACGTGGCGACCGGTGGCGTGGACGCACTTGATCGCATCGCAGATCAGCTGCGGACCTGGAGTCAACGTAGCCCGTGACCGGGGCAGCATCGCCTACACAGGCATCAACCGCAGCGTCGTCTGTGCTGCCTCGTCGCCCACCATCCGGTCGACCGAGCCGGATCCGGGCCCTCCGTACTTCGCGTGATACGACGCGTCGACCGCTTCCCGAAGTCGGCCGACGAGCGCACCTACGTCGGTGACTGATACGTCGAGCTCGTCCGCGCCGAGCCGCACGCGAGCCATGCCGGAAGCCGATGCGTGGCCATACCAACCGGACTCGCGCCGATACCAGGTGCGGACATAGACGGCGTCCTCGGACCGCACCACCCAGACTGGCGTGAAGCGCAGCAATCGGCCATCGGGGCGGCGTGCGGCGATCTCCAATTCCCGCATGGCCTCGACGGTCGACAACATGTCCAGCGACCAGCGTCCGCTCATGCCGTCAGGGTACCGACCGCCGGACGACGTGCAGGTGGCTCCGATGTGCGCGACAGTCAGAGCAGCAGCACCCACACGAACCGCAAACCGATGGCGGTGAACCCGAGGATCGCGGTCGCCACCAACCACCGCTTGGCGAGTCGATCGCCGGCGGAGCGGTCGCGACCCGGACGCAGGTAGACGTACGCGGCCGCGATCGCGCACGCGGTGGCCGCGATGCCAGTACCGAGAACCAGGAGCAGCATCACCACGTTCACCGTGTTGTCGAGTTCGCCCATCGGTCACCTTCCTGACGTGACGACCACTCCAGGATGCCGATATCGGTGTGGCAATGGGTGATTTCGGCGGGCCGCACTACCGAGTGGCGTCGGCCAGTACCGAGGAGCGATGCGCGTCAGGCCGATTCCTCGACGACCCCGCGCAACCCGTCGGTGCCGAACAGCGGTTCCAGCATCGAACTGAAATCCGGTCCGCGGCGAAGCATTTGACCGCCATCGACATTGATCACCTGCCCGGTGATCCAGCCAGAACGCTCGCTGAGCAGAAACGCCGCCATCCAGCCGATGTCGTCGACCTCGCCGATCCGGGGCAGCGGGGTGTTGATGCGGTAGTCCCCGCTGAGTGATTTGTCGTCGAGCACTGCGGCCACCAGGTCGGTGCGCACCAGGCCGGGCCGTATCCCGTTGACCCGCACACCACTTGTGCCCAACTCGTCGGCGGCCAAGGCCACCATGTGGTCCACCGCGGACTTGGTGACCCCGTAGGCGCCGAACCACCGATGAGTATTGCTCGCGGCGATCGACGAGATCGCGACAAACGACCCGCCGCCGGCTCGAACCAGTTCGCGCGCGGAGTGTTTAAGCGTGAACATGGTCCCGTTGACGTTGAGGTCGACGGTACGCTTCCAGGCGTCCGAGTCCATCTGGGTGATCGGGCCGATCGTCTCGCTGCCGCCGGCGCAGGCCACCGCGCCGTGCAGGCCGCCACGACCACTCGCGGTTCGGACCGCTTCCGCGATCTGCTCCTCGTCCGTGACGTCAGCGACATGGGTGTGCACGGAGGCACGTCCCGACGACGCGTTCAGTTTCGCTGCCGTGTTCTCGAGACGCTCGGCAGTGCGACCGACGATGGTGACGGTGGCGCCGCACTCGACCAACACGGATGCGATCCCCGCGCCAATGCCGGTACCGCCGCCGGTCACCAGGACCGATTTTCCTGTCATGTCCACCCGACGCATTAGAACGTGTTCCATCACTGGCGTCAACGTCCATTGCACCGAATCGACACATCGTGTGCTTGCTGCCGCGTGGGCGGTCTAGTATCAAAACAAGAACAGGTTCTAGTAAGGTTTCGGTGCCGAAGGAGTACGCATGCACACCCCGATCTGCGATGAGCTCGGTATCGAGTTCCCGATTTTCGCATTCACCCACTGCCGCGACGTGGTGGTTGCTGTCAGCAAGGCCGGTGGTTTCGGCGTACTGGGTGCGGTCGGCTTCACGCCCGAACAACTCGAGATCGAATTGAACTGGATCGACGACCACATCGGCGATCGCCCCTATGGTGTCGACATCGTGATCCCCAACAAGTACGAGGGCATGGACGCCAACATGTCGACCGAGGAGCTCACTACGATGCTCCAGTCGATGGTGCCTGCCGAGACCCTCGACTTCGGTCGCAAGCTGCTGCTCGACCACGGCGTCCCGCTCAACGAGGATGACGACAATTCCCTGCAGCTACTCGGTTGGACCGAGGCCACCGCGACGCCGCAGGTGGAGATCGCGCTGCAGCACCCGAAAGTCAAGCTCATCGCCAACGCGCTCGGCACCCCGCCGCCCGACATGATCCAGAAGATCCACGATTCCGGACGCAAGGTGGCGGCGCTGTGCGGCTCTCCGCAGCAGGCGCTCAAGCACGCCGAGGCCGACGTGGACATCATCATCGCCCAAGGCGGCGAAGGCGGTGGCCACTGCGGTGAGGTCGGTTCGATCGTGCTGTGGCCGCAGGTCGTCAAGGCTGTCGCACCGCGCCCCGTGTTGGCGGCGGGCGGCATCGGCAGCGGACAGCAGATCGCCGCCGCACTTGCACTCGGCACCCAGGGAGCATGGACCGGATCGCAGTGGCTGATGGTGGAGGAGTCGGAGAACACTCCGATCCAGCAGAAGGCCTACATCGACGCGGGTAGCCGTGACACGGTGCGCAGCCGCTCGTTCACCGGCAAACCGTGCCGGATGTTACGGAACGACTGGACCGAGGCGTGGGAAGACCCCAACACCCCCGACCCGCTGGGAATGCCGTTGCAGTACATGGTGTCCGGGATGGCGGTCGCCGCTACCCACAAACATCCCGACGAGAGCATCGATGTCGCCTTCAACCCGGTCGGCCAGGTGGTCGGGCAGTTCCAGAAGGTGGAGAAGTCGTCGGCGGTCATCGAACGATGGGTGCAGGAATACATCGACGCAACGTCGTCATTGGATGCACTGGCCAACGTCGCCCCCTGATCCCCCGGGGAGCAGGTGAGGCTCAGAGGCGGCCGAGCAGTTCTGCCTTCTTGGCGGCGAATTCCTCGTCGGAGAGGATGCCGCGCTGATGAAGTCCGGCCAGTGACTCGATCGCGTTGATGATCGCGGTCGAATCGCCGGGGTCCTCACCGGCGGAGGGGGCAGGGTACGTCGAGTCCTGCTGCGGAGCCGAGTGCGCGGAGTTCGACGGTTGCTGCGGCGGATTCTCCTGTACCGGTGCATCGACAGACCCGGCGGCGGGTGCCCCGATGCCCACCTCCGGCAGACTGGAGACGTCGAAGGTTCCGTACTGGCTGGTGAACAGCAACGATCCCGCCGACCCGCCTTGCTGCTGTTGCACGCCCCCGATGTTGTGGTCGCCGGTGTCGAAAATGCGGACCACGCCGGAGGTGTCGACGGCCAGTCGGCGGGTACTCGGGAAAATCGCGTAGCGAGATTGGTTCTGTCCACCGGTCGAACTCGGCACCCCGAGTTCGGCCGGCCACCAGTTGTTGGACCCGAACACGCCGGCGCTGCCGGCCGGCAGCGGCGGGAAAACCTGGGTCGTGGCCAGCAACTGGGACAGCTCGTTGCACAGTGCGTCGACGCGCGCCTTGAGTGCATTGTCGAACATGTTGCCGACCATCGTCATCCCGCCGCGCATCCACTGGCCGGAACCGCCCAACTCGGGGACCGAGAACTGGGCCATCGTGCCCCCACCCGCGTTGACGGCCACCAGCATGGACACGACCGCATCGCGTGAGAGACCGTGGCGTTGTGCCACATCATTGACTGCTGCGTCGGCTTCAGGGGTGAGGGCCTGGTTCATGTCGGTGATTCCTTCGTCGGGCGATGCCGGATCCGAGGGTACAGGGATCGGTGTGGTGCGCATCGGCCGGCGACGCTTCGACCCCGGTCAGAGGGTTGAGAGCACTTCACCGGCGACCCGGTGACCCGATTCGATGGCACCTTCCAGGTAGCCGGCGTGCTCACGGGCGGTCTCGGTTCCGGCCCAGTGCAGGCGACCGACCGGGTCGGATGGCATCGGGAGGAATCCCTCGGTGGTGCCGATATGTGGCAGTGCCAGATAGCCGCCGCCCACAAACTCGTCGAGGTGCCATGATTTCTCGTGCCAGTCGGACGGCGCGGTGACCTCCGGCCCGAGGTGGGCCGCCAACGCCCCGAGGAGCGCGCCTTGTCGCTGCTCGGTGGTCAGCTCGTCGAGCTCACGCGCCTCCGGGCCGGCGACCAGCAAGCAGAGATGACCCGGACCCTCCGGTGCCGTGGTGTCGTAGACCGCTGCGCCGGGGTGTCCGAGCATCATGAACTCGGCTCCGGAACGTGCGTGCCAGAACGGTCGCGAATACACCGCGATGGCCTTGTAGACCGAACCCATGTAGGTGTTGTGCTGCAGAGCAATGCGGGTCGGCGGAAGCGCTGGGTCCATGTCGATGGACGCGACCACGGGCGGCGGGACGGCGACGACGACCCTGTCGGCGACCACGGTGAGGGCGTGCGTGCGCAGAGTCGCGGAATCCGCGGTTTGCGAGATCGCGGTCACCCGACAGCCGGTGTGTACCCGAGAGCCGAGTTCCTCGGCCAAGGTGTCGGTCAGGGTGCCGACGCCCTCGAGTACCAATGACTCCTGAGCGCCGCCGCTGCTCGACAGCATGCCGGTCAATCCGCCCTCGTGACTGATCATCGGGGTGAGTGCGTGAACGGAGAGTCGGTCGGTGTCGGCGGTGGACGCCACCGCAGCGATGACCTCGAGTAACCGCCGGGCGCGTCGACCAGGCACGCGGCGAATCCATCCGGCGACGCTTGACGAGTTCCAGCGCTCTGGCATCCCGAGTCTGGCGAGGGTACCCACGATGGTCAGTGCCGCCGCTGCGGTCAGCACCGACCCAGACGCCGCCGACACCGTCCGCGGGCCGTCCACAATCACCGGTATCCGACCCGTGCGCATCGGAAACACTGTGGCGTTGCAGTCCGCCGCGAGCCGCGTCAACCGGTCGTGTCCGTGGCCGACCCACTGGCCGCCGAGGTCCAGACGAGAACCGAAAATCGATGTCGCACTGAATGCCCGGCCACCCACTCGATCGGCCGCCTCCAGAATCACGACGTCGACGCCGCGCCGGTGTAGTTCGGTCGCGGCCGTCAGTCCCGAGAGTCCCGCCCCGACGATGGCCACGGTCGTGTGGATCTGAGCCGGTTCCGTCATCGCCGCTCAGTCCTCACCGGCCAGGATTTCGACCGCGGCGCGTCGGCCGGATCGGATCGCGCCGTCCATGTACCCGTTCCACACATCGGAGGTTTCCGCACCGGCCCAGTGGATCCGACCGACCGGTGCCGCGAGCACGCGGCCGTACTGCGTCCACACGCCGGCGCCGAGTCGGCCGCCATAGCATCCGCGGGTGAACTCCTCTGCGGTCCAGTCCTGTTCGATTACCTCGGTGGGCCCGGCGGCTCGTGCGCCGAAGTAGGTGACGAGGTTGCCGACGATCCGGTCGCGCCGCTCGTCGGCGGAGAGTTCCGCGGCACGACGAGCGTGTGCGCCCTCGAGGAAACCGACGATGACGCCGCATGATCCGTCCGCTGGGGAGTTGTCCAGGGTCACGTTGAACTCATCGTCGAGGCTCAGCACGAATCCGTTGAGTCCCTCCTCGCGCCAGAACGGTGTCGGGTAGGCCACGTGGAACTTGATCACCGAACCGGCCGGGATCTGTTGGGTCAGTGCGTCTCTGGCGGCAGGCAATGGCGGGGTGTAGCGAATGCGACCGGCCAGGGTCTGGGGGACTGCGACGATCACGTGCTTCCCGTGAATCTCGCCGCCCGCGAAACCGACCACCACGCCGTCGGTGTCCGCTCGGATGTCACGCACCACGGTGCGCAGGCGGACCCGGTCACCGAGGTCCTCGGCCATCCGCTCCGAGATGCGATGTGTCCCACCGACAACCCGTGACTCCTGGGCGCCACCGGTCGTCGTGACCAGGGACTCGAGGCTGGTTCCCGACTTCACATAGAACAGGAAGTGCAGCAGCGAGAGCTCCGGTGTCTCCGCGGAGAACAGTGCCGGTACCAGGACGCGGAACAAGCGTAGTGCAAGCGTGTCGGAGGTGTTGGTGCGCAACCATTCGTCGAGTGTTCGGCGGTCCAAGTAGTCTGCGTCGGTCGTCTCCCAGGGGGCTGACGTCAAGACCGTTTCGGCCAGCGTGGTGATCTCCTCCCAGAGTCGCCCGACCTCCACAGCCGACTCCATCGGAAGCCCGAAGGTGTCGTCGGCATATCGCACGACCGCTCCGTCGTAAACAGTCAGCGAGTCGCCGTCGTCGTAGGTGCGGAACGTCTCGAGGCCGAGCTCGTCGATCAGTTCGAGGACGGCATCCTGGGTGGGCCCCACCCACTGTCCGCCCAGCTCCACCGGTACCCCGTTCGCGAGCGCCCCACCGAAGGTGCGGCCGGCAACCCGGTCGCGCGCTTCGAGGACTGCGACAGTGCGACCGTTGGCGACCAGTGACCGCGCTGCGCTGAGTCCGGCGAGCCCGGCTCCGACCACCACCACGTCGACGTTATCCATGGGATTCCCTTTCGGCGCTGATCGGCTCGGGGGGATGTGCACCCGAGCCGCAAACTCAGTCATACGTATGACTTGAAGCGAGTGTAGGGGAGGTCACATCGGTCCACAAGGGTTGATTCAGCCGGCGGATCGCACCGACGCGAGGTCGGTGATCATCCGGATCAGGGCCTCCACGTCCGCGCTCGCCCGGTCGGAATCCGGCGCGATGACGTGCTGGACGATCAGGCCGTCGATGCCGGCCACCAAGACGCGGGCGAGTTGGTCATAGGGCACGGCTGCGGTCTCGTCCGCCCGGGCTGCCGCGCGCCGACACCAGTCCTCGACGACCTGGCAATACCGCTCGTACTGCCAGCGCGGCAGGTCTTCGAGACCAGGCGTGCGCAAGGCGTAGGTGACCAACTCGAGCTGCAGCAGCTGGAGGTCGCGATGGTCGATCACCAGCACTGACCAGAAGTTGCGCAGTCCGTTGCCGATGGCGTTGCCCAGGCCGGAGTCGATGTCGGCTGAGTCGCGCAGCACATCGGCGATTTCGTCGACGACATCGGAGATGACCGCGTGCAGCAGGCCGAGCTTGTTGGGGAAGACGTACTGAAGAGTGCCCAGCGGGATGTCTGCCTCGTTGGCCACCGCACGCATCGTCAGCCGCGTGATGCCCTCCCGCATCATGACGGCGCGGGCCGCGGCGACGGCCTGCCTGGTACGGACCGATGACTCGACGTAGGGCATCTCTCACCTTCGGGCGACGTGCCCCGCCGATAGTGGAGAGGCCGCTGTGATCAGCCTCAGCAATAGCACAGGAGATTGGGTGGCGGGATGCTCACCGGTGGAGGTGTCCGCCGCCGCTGCCGGTGAGAAGCTCCAGATCGATGTCCCATGCCCGGTGCCGGAATCGGCGGAGGACGGCACGGGCGCCAAACACGAGAAGGGCGATGAGGGAGAGAACCGCCAGGTAGAAGGCGACCGCCGTCAGCACCGAACCCAGCGCGGCCTCGACTGCGGTCAGTGGGGCATGGGTGGCGTCACCTGCGTCGTCGACCCACAGGTCGAAACGGTCACCGGCGTTGATGCTGCCGTCGTCGACATCGACGCTGCCGTTGTGCGGCACGGAGTTGTAGGTCCATCGTGCGGTCACCATCGCGCCACCGCCGGCCTCGGTGACGATTGCGGACGCGTCGTCGACTGCGGTGGCCTGGACGGTATGGATGGTCTGGGCCTGGCGTTCCATCGCGGCGGTCTGCGCGGCATGGACCTCGCTGTGCACGAGGAACGAGAACGGGATGGCCACCAGCGCCAGCGCGGTGGCCAGGCAGAGCGTCAAGGCCTCGATGCGGTCGTTGCGCCGGACCAGTGGATTGCGACTCAGGAGTCGTGCGATCGGCCAGCAGCGCGGCGTCAGCGCCGGTGACACTCGCCCCCGGGCCGGATTGGTTGCACGACGCACCTATTCATGGTGGCACCGGATTCGGTCGGAATGCCAGTGGGAGGCCTTCACAGGGATGAACATCACAGGACGATCTCACCGATGACGTCGCGATATCCGATCCGGCTGTCGCGCTCGGTGAAGGGCTGAAGCGGCGCGCTGGTGCTCGTACACCCGACGGCCATCGTTGATCACGAAATGGTCGCAAATCGGCGATTCGAGTTGACAGACTTTGTGAAACACGTCACCCGGCGTCGCCGGGTGTGAATATCCAGCTCAGGGCGGCAAAACGACGGTTCGTGCGGCGGGAGATATTCCCGGTTTCAAGCGTTTTAATCGCCGTTCACTTGGACAACACACAGGTATGTATATCAATCTGTTACCTGTCACGAGGCAGGCGACGGTCTGCCCAGCACGAGAAAGTCGAATAGCTATGCGGAACCACACCGCATGCGCAATCCGCGGACTCGTGTTGGCCATCGGGGCCATCACCGCCGCTGTCTGAGCGATCTGCGCCAGACAACCCGCTTCGCCCGGGTGTTGCGCCATGCGCGCGACGACTACGTCGTCCACATACAAGTCCACTCACAGCGCTGACCGAGCCGGGAGCCCACGCGTGCCCCGGATGTGCAGTGCTGCCGGCCGACATGCGGCCGCAACGATCAGGAACCACTTCACATGTCTGTTTTCACCACTTCGCTTCGTCGTGTCCGGGGCGTCTCCCGCGCCCGGACCAGCCACGTCGTGGGCGCCGCAACGCTGGCCATCGCCGCTGCGGTGACCGCAGGATCCATCGCTGTGGACGAGCCTGCCCGGGCGGAGCAGCCGATCACCCAGACCGCCCACACCATCGACCTGGGTGACAACGCCGAGACCCCGGCGAAGTCGTCGACCACGACCCCAGCTGTGGCGCCGGCACCCGCGCCGGTGCCGGCTCCGGCACCTGCGCCCAAGCCCGCACCCAAGCCCGTGTATCCGGACAACCTCGATGGCTGGATTCGTGAGTCGCTCGACATCATGCGGGCCAACAACATCCCCGGCAGCTACGACGGTATCTATCGCAACATCATGCGCGAGTCGACCGGAAACCCGCAGGCCATCAACCTCTATGACTCCAACGCCGCCGCAGGAATCCCGTCGAAGGGTTTGCTGCAGGTGATCGACCCGACCTTCGCCGCCTACCACGTCAAGGGAACGGCTTTCGACGTCTGGAACCCGGTCTCCAACATCGTCGCGGCCTGCAACTACGCGGCCCACCGCTACGGGTCGATGGACAACGTCAGCTCGGCGTACTGAGGTTTCGTCCGACGCGTTCGTCAGCTCAGGCCCACCAACCGCTCCGAGGTCTCCCACAACCCGTCGATGAGTTCCTGCTTGCGCGCCTGCGGGTTCTCTCGACCATTCGCCCGGTGACGGCTGAAGTACACGCCGTTGATCGTCGGGTCGGCACCCCGGTTGGCCAGGGCGATCAACGGTTCGGCGCCCCGCTCGGGAGTGATGGTCCCGACCTTCTTGAGCGGTGTGCGATAGAGCAGGCCGACAAAGAACGAATCGCGACCGAAGCTCGTCGCAGCAGGTCCGGGGTGTACTGCGGCAGAGACGATTCCGTCATCTCGCCAGCGATCGGCGATGCCGCGGGTGAAGAGGATGTTCTCCAGCTTTCCGGTTCCGTAGCAGCGTAACTCGAGTGCTCGGCGTCGGTCGAAGTCGAGGTCGTCGAGGTCCACCTGGCCGGCGAGATTGCCGATACTAGAGGTGTTGAGCACCAATCCACCGCCGTCGGCGGCGAGGGCATCGTGCAGCAGGTTGGTCAGCAGGAAGCTGCCGAGGTGGTTGATCTGGAAGTTCGGTTCGTGACCGTCGGCGGTCCGCTTCTTCGGATCGAAGGTTCCGCCCGCATTGTTGAGCAGCACGTCGATCGAGCCGACTCGGTCGCGGATCTCACCGGCGAGCCGGCGCACGTCGTCGAGCTTGGCGTAGTCCGCGGTCAACGCGGTGGCGCCGGCCTGCGCGGCGACCGCCTCGGTCTTGTCCGCCGAGCGACCCACGACGATGAGGTCCACACCCGGGCCTGCGAGTGCGCGCGCGGTTACTGCACCGATCCCATCGCTGGCCCCGGTGATCACGATGGTCCGCTGCTGTGGCACGAGTTCAGTCCTCCTGGTCGGTTTCCGACGATCCCCCGGCCGACAATACGGACCGGACGGTCACGGCCGAGGTGGTATTGCGGCTATCGGCCACAATCGATGGCGGCGCGGCGCTGGTCGGCGGACGACCGTCCGATCGCCTGGGATGACGATGATCAATCGGTCAGCACCACCGGTTCCCGCGTCGCGCGTGTCATCGCGACATAGCGATCCACCGCACCGGTGAGTCCGCTGCCGAACGCGTCCGGGTTCACCAGCACCACCAGATCGAACTCCAGTCCCTTGGCCTGCTGCGGGGACAGTGAGCGGATGCGGCCGGAGGCGGCGAAGTCGGGGGCGCCGATCACACAGGCGGTCCCTTCGTGGTGTGCCGCCGACCAGCGGGCCACAACCTCATCCAGCTCGGTCACCGGGCCGGTCACGACCGGAATGCCACTGACGCGGATCGATCTCGGTACGTTGGCATCCGGCAGCGCCGCACGGATCACCGGCGCCGCCTCGGCCATGATCTCCTCGGGCGTGCGATAGTTCACCGTCAATGTCGCCGACCGGACGTCACGAAACCCGACGCGAGCCAGCCGCTGCGACCACGACTCGGCAAACCCGGCGCGCGCCTGGGCGCGATCGCCGACGACCGTGAAGCTACGAGAAGGGCAACGCGCCAACAGCATCTGCCACTGGGCATCGGTGAGTTCCTGGGCTTCGTCGACGATGATGTGCGCATACGGGCCGGACAGCGGTACCGCCTCGGTGTCCGACGTGGCGTTGGCGTCGCCGAGGATGTCGCGCAGATCGACGCTCCGCAACATCGACATCAGTCCGTCGCCGTCGTCATAGGTGTTGGACGCCAACAACTCGTCGACCACCCGATCCATCCGTTGGTGGTCGGTGTGGCGGGCGGCCGCGGTGCGCCGCCGTCGCTGCGCAGCCATCGGGTCGCCGAGCCGTCGGCGCGCGGCGTCGAGCAGCGGCAGATCCGACTCCGTCCAAGCGGCCGCGTCGGATCGTTGCAGCACCGCGATCTCGGCGCGGCTCAGGTGCGGGGCGCACAGCCGGAGATAGGCAGGCACCGACCAGAGGTCGCTCACGAGATCGGTGTAGTCCAGCATCGGCCATGCGCGGTTCACCGCTGTGGTGAGTTCGTCGTTGTCCGCCAAAGACTTCCGCAGTTGCTCGGCGGGCACGTCATCGTCGTGTTTGGCGATGACGAGGTCCACCAGCGCTGCCCACACCTCGTCACGAGCCTCGTTGTGCGGTGTGCCCGACTCGGGTGCCCCGAATGCCTCGAGCCACTCGGCGCGGGTGATCTCGACGTCGGCCCAATCGGTTTCCACGGTCATCGAGTCGGTCGGCGGAGCCTCGTAGAAGCGTACGGCCGCTTCGATGGCATCGACCAGCGCCATCGAGGATTTCAACCGGGCGACAACGTGGTCGCTCTCGGGCACCGCTGTCGCGCCTTCGGGCAGCAGGTCACGCAGGGTCACCGTGTGCACGCCCTCTTCGCCCAGGCTCGGCAGGACATCGGCGACGTAACCCAGATACGGCTCGTGGGGGCCGACCACCAAGACGCCGCCCCGATTGCCGGCCAGTCGCGGATCGGCGTAGAGCAAGTATGCGGCACGATGCAGCGCGACGACGGTTTTGCCGGTGCCGGGACCGCCGTCCACCACCAGTGCGCCGCGTGATTCCGCGCGCACGATGGCGTCCTGGTCGGCGGCGATCGTGCTCAGCACGTCACGCATGCGGGGTGATCGGTTCGCCTCGAGGCCGGCGATGAAGGCGGAGTCGGCGTCGAGGACCAGCGACGGGTCGGTGGCGGCGTCGGGGCGCAGCGCCTCGTCCCAGAAGTCGACGATGCGGCCGCGCCCCCATCGGTACCGGCGGCGGCTGACCAACCCCATCGGCCGGGCCGGGGTCGCTGAGAAGAAGGGTGCGGCCGCCGGTGTGCGCCAGTCGATGAGGAGTTGCCGTCCCGATCGGTCGGTGAGGCCGATCCGGCCGATGTAGTGGATCTCGGTGGTGCCGTCCGGTTCGGCTACGACGATTCGGCCGAGGCAGAGATCGAGCCGGAAGCGGTGCAGGGTGCGCAGGCGGCCGGTCAACTCGTGGATCTCCAGGTCACGTTCGACCGCCTGTTTTCCCCGTCGTCCGGCAGTCCTGCGCACGGCGTCGAGTCGATCGGACAGGTCGGTGATGAGTGCGTCGAGGCTCACCGACATGGTCGCGAAATGGCGCTCGTCGTCGGCGATGACCTCCACGGTGGACTTTGTCGGATCGGCGGTGTGGAAGATGGCGACGTCACGGGTCTCGGGGTTGCGTGGTGGCATTCGGGCGGCTCCGAAGGTATGACCGGCGTGGTCAGGTGTTGGTGGAGTTGCGGTTTCGGCACAGGACCGCAACGTCGGGAACGGGTCGGCGTGGGGTTGACACCTCCGCGACGTCGGGCAGGGCGGGGCGGAGACGACCATTGTGCAGGTCGACCCGGGTCTTGCGGCAAGACCCGGGTCGCGCGGTATCGTGAAAGGGGCAGGGGAATCCGGCGATCGGGCCCGAAGCGTGAGCGGTCTTCACGAGGCGGGGTCGTGCGGCCGGTCGGCCGGGGCCGCGGTGGTTTACAGGGGCGAGGACGCCCACCAACCCGGAATCGGTGTCATCGGTGGTTGTGGCGATGTCGCCTGCGCGGGGAGATGCGTCGGTACTTCGGCCGGAGTGCCCGCCGCACATGCCCTTTCATCGGCGGTGGTGTGGGGATATATCGCGGCGAAGTCGTAGCGCGTGACATGCCAGTCGCCGAAGACGTCGCCATGCGGTGTCCGAGCCGTCCCGCGGATGTTGCTCGGTGGGACCACACCGCCCCGCCGGAAGTCGATCTCGACCGGCCGGGGCGCATCCAGCCGTCCCGACCACTCGTCGTCGGCGACCTGAACTGACCGATACCCATAGCGGCACAGAACGATCCGAGTCCAGTCGGCGTCGTCGACACGCCGCAGACCCGTGAAGAACGCGCTCCCGACACCGGGATGCGTAGCCGAGGTCTCCGCCGGATACACCTCGATCATCTGGGCGATGTTGGAGGGCGCGGCCTCCTCGAACCCGCGATATCCCCACTGCACCGATCGTCCGGCGTTGGCGAGTTCGAAGGATTCGACGAACGCCCGGACGAATGTGCCCTCCTGCCCGGAGACGTCGAAGACCCCGTTCGGCAACCATCGGAAGGTGACGTCGAAGCCGCTGGGGATGTCCTCGGATGGCATGGGTACGGCCCGCGGTGCCGGGTCGTCGGGGGTGTTGCCGCATCCGCCGAGCGTGAGCGCGGTGACGGCGGCGGCGAGCAGCGCGAGTACGCGATGGCGACGATGTGTTCGCATCGGCGGTCCATCCCTTCGGGCGGCCCCCCACTCGGCTTGACTGCAGGATAGGCGCCCGACCGGTGCGGATTGCGTGGCCTGCGGCATCGGATCGGCCTAGAAAAGGCAACGAAATCGACACGACGGTCAGGTGACCCTCACCTGGCTTGCAGTCGACGACGCGGTGTGTCCGGCCGACGTTCGGCGGCCACGCGGGCGAGCACCTCGCGGAAGGCGACCACGGCGGGATGACCGCCGCGCCCGGCGCGCACCGACGTGTACAGGATGCGCTCGGGATTGCCGGTCAGCGCAGCGAGTTGCGCGCCGGCCAGATGCTCGGCCGCGATCAGCGCGGGCACGAAGGCCACCGCATGACCGGTGCGGACCATCTGGGCGTGCAGCAGCGGGTCGGGGCCCTCCATCCGGACCCGCGGCTCGAATCCAGCTCCGCGGCACATCGCCCGCGCCCAGTCGCCGCTCGCGGTGCCCGGTGGGTCCAGCGCCCACGGCGCGTCGGCGAGGTCGGCGATCCGATCCGGTTGTTGGGCCCATGCGCCGTGTGAGGGCACCGCGAGGAACAGCGGGTCACGGACGAGGTCGGCGCGATCGGTTCCGGCGCGGACGGGGTCGGGCAGATCGGGGTATTCCTCGCCGAGGATCAGGTCGAAGTCGTGGGCCAGCAGGCCGCTGAAGGCTTCGTCGACAGCACGCTGGGTGATCTCGACCTGCAGTGATGGATACCGCAGGTTCAGCAGCGTCAGTGCGGGCGGTGCGATCTCCAGCAGCACCGTCTGGAATGACGCCACCCGCAGTGTGCCGCTGACCTCGGGTTGGGTGGCGGCCAACTCGGCCTCGGCCAGCTCGAGCTGTGCCAGCACGAGCTCGGTGTGGCCGACAAGTGTCACCGCGTCGTCGGTCAGCCGGACTCGCCGCCCGACGTGTTCGAGCAGCGGCACGCCCACTTCGCGTTCGAGGAGCGAGAGCTGCTGGGAGATGGCCGACGGACTGTAGGAGAGTGCGTCGGCGACCTGCGCCAGCGTGCCACGCAGGTGCAGTTCACGCAGGATGCGCAGGCGCGTCACATTGAGCATCGCCATATCTTAAGTAGAAGTGACTGGTTATCGGTGAAAACATTCACTGGACTGATCGTATAGCCCAGGGTGATGCTGGCGTCATGAAAGCCATGACGACGCCCCGGAACGCAGTGCTGCGCCGTGCCGACCAGACCGGTCCGGCTGTGCTGATGATTCTCGGTTCGTGTGTCTCGCTGCAGTTCGGTGCAGCCCTGGCCGTGCAGATGTTCGATGGTGTCGGACCGCTAGGCGCCACCACTCTGCGGCTGACGATCGCCGCCGCCATTCTGCTCGTCGTGATCCGCCCGGACGTTCGGCGTTGGACGCGGAGGCAGTGGATCGCGGTGGTGGCTTTCGGTGCCGCGATCGGGGCGATGAACGGGGCCTTCTACTCGGCTATCGACCGCCTTCCGCTGGGGGTGGCGGTGTCGATAGAGTTCACCGGCCCGCTGATCCTCGCCGCGGTGCTGTCCCGCAGTCGGACCGACCTCGCGTGGGTGTCCCTGGCGGTGGCCGGCATGGCGCTGCTCGGTATCGAGCTATGGGGCCGGCTTCGCCGGTGACGCGGAGATGCGAAGGTTTGCCGTGGTTGAGTCGGGTGGACGGGCGATACTGGTGGGTGTGTC
>NZ_JBITWL010000037.1:0-35594 GCF_044543825.1 Gordonia sp. NPDC062954
CATCAGAGATCGGCAACTCCCACGCGCCCGCCACCCGGGCCAAAGGTGCTCAACACCTTTCACGACACTTTAAAAAGCCGATCGGTGGATCGAGGTTTAGTCGGGGATCAACCGCTGGAGAAGGACTTCAGATCAGAGGACTTCGAGCCTGATGTCGGTTCCCGACACGGAGTCGACCAAGGCCACAACCTCGGCGATCTCCGCAAGCTCATTGCTACGTCCGCACCCGGTGACGTTCGATCGCAGCTCGACGGTCGATGGGTCGAATCCCATTCGGATTGGTTCAATCACGACGGCTCGTTGAAACAGCCAGACCAGATAGCCGCTCTCGGTGATGGAGAGAAATACAACAGCTCTGAGATCTCAACCGGCCTCGGAACAATCGCCGGCCAGCTCGACACAACTGGGAACAGCGACCACACGATGCTGGAAACGCACTATGGCAACATCGTGGATGACTCACCGGAGGCTAGAGAGTGGTGAAGTACATAACAGGCTCAAAGTCACGCTTTTCAGCCGCGCCGCTGCTGGCATTCTCGGCTATCCTCTTGACGGCGTGTAGTTCGCAGCCGGATTCAGCGCAAAGTCAGGTCGTCGAGAGCCCCACCGTTCCATATGCCAGCGTATGGTCGGCAGTGAACGGTGTCGATATTCAGAGTCGGCCAGCCGAACTTGTCCGCGCTACACTCGGCGGCGCAGAGATGGCCCGTTGGGCGGGTGTAGAGCACTCGTTCCCCGGATTCGCTACTGCTGCTGACGGGTTGAGTTCAGACGAGTACAGCACGCTCTTTGGTGCCTCCGATCAAGAAGCCGAAACAGACCCTCGGGAGCAACCGCAAAGTAAGCTGTTCTCGTATCACATTGCTGAGCTTACGAATTCAGACACTGCGGTTACGGCGATGGTGTGCAGGCTGGAGCGTCCCACCGCTGCGCCGCAGGGTGACCCCCCTAGCACTTCACAGTCCTTCGTGCACGCAGTGCAACCTGTCACATTCTTCGTCGAGCTCCAAAACACGTCTGAGTCTGCTGGACAGACTGGCGTTCATGACTCGTCTGCGCTCGAGCACGATCCGGCTGGCACTCGAGTGCCCTCGTGGAACGTGTTCGACACATGGAGAATACAGCGGCTGACTCATGCCGAGGAGCAGGTCTATGACCAACCCCAATGCGTGTCATGGTGGAAACAACTGTTCGAAGGATGGACCAGTGATCCAGAGAAGCCGTACACTCTGATTCCGCCTTACCCGGTCGAAAACTATTCGGCCGCAGTAAAGGTCGATACACTGCCACCGGATTTCCCGGAATGGATTGAGAACACGGGCACAAACGCATAGCGCCGTCGGCGAGCACGTTGACCACCGATTACCAGCGCCATCTCCGACCGTCGTGGTGAAAATAGCCACCGCAGGTCCGCAAGAATCCGTCGCGCGCCTGCACCGCTTCAGCTCTCGATATGCACGCCGACCGCTCGCTGATCTTCGCGAGGTTGAACAGATAGTCGTTCACGCTGAGCACGCCGTAGCGTGGCCGCCATTCTCCCCGCGCATCGGTGTCACGAAGCCGGAGGCGGAGGCGCTCGGGGTCGTGTGTCCACATGGTGTTGTTCAGGTGCTCGCCGTGTAGCTCGACGAGGCCATCGGGATGGACGACCACGGATGCGGCGATGGGTGACTGCCCACCTTCCAGCAGGGACTTCCTCGCCTGGGTGAAGTGGACGTGGTGACCGGGGCGGTACGACACGCATGTTGACGCGATGTCGGTCAGGCGATTGTCTGTCATCGGTGTCTCCTCGACTCCGAGCCCCGCATGGAGGCGCTCTTGCCCGCACCGATCGGCGCGAACCGCTTCGTCATCCGGGCCACCCGTGAACGTGGGGTTGGCGTACCGTCGGCCGGAGCCTTGCGACGGCAACTCATGAAGCTCTTCCACCATAGCGCCGCGCACCGACAGACGGAGCGCCGATGAACAAACGGCGTCGTGCAGGTCAGACCCCCAACCGCCGCGCCACATCCGCTCCCCCGACCTCCCGCACGAATTCCGGGTCCCCACACACCACAAGCTGATCACGCGCCCGCGAAAGCCCCACGTACAGTCGCTCTTTCGACCGGTCCCGCGGCTTGGACTCGTTGAGCGCCAACACGACGACCCGCCGCTCGAGTCCCTTGAAGCCGAGTACGTGCCCGTAGAACACCTGCTCGTCGTCCCAGAAGGTGTTCCAGTACGACTTGTTGCCGGCATCCTGCCGTTCCACCTGCTCGGGGTGACGGCTGCCTGTGGTGAGCAGCGCGATGTCCTCGGGCCGCCAGCCTTCTTCGAGCAGTGGGTCGATCTGATCGTCGGCGACATCCATGGCCTCCCCCGAAGTGCACGCGATGAACCGCACCTCCGGGCCCTCGCCGCCTCGCAACTGCATCCGTTGTCCTGCAAGCGGACTGAACGCCGTGGCGATCTGCCGGGTGTTACGCAGGTTGTGATCGAGGACGAGCGGTACCAACGGGACGGGCGGTGAGCCCTGTCGGTCGAAGACGCGTTGCGACTCGTCGCTGAACACGTAGATCCCGCCGGTATCCGGGTCGCGCAGGCAGGCCAGCATCGGTTTCCACCATTCGTCGGCGAAATCCTGCGCCTCGTCGACGACGATCGCGTCGAAGCGGTGGCCCGGCTCCAACTTCTCCGCGAGGTCGAGCATCTGGTTGGGCAGCACTCGTTCCCAGAAGTCCGCGGTCTGCTTGTTGCGCTCTTGTTCGTCGGGCCCCTCGGCGGCACCCCAGCGGATGCCGAGCTCATGGAACTCGCCGACATAGGCCGGCTGATCTCGCCGCTTCCACGCCGAGGTGATGCGTTCGAGGTAGGAGGCCAGCCCGTGCGAGTAGCAGACCAGCGCCACGCGCTGGCCCGCCCGAGACAATCGCCGTGCCTGTTCGAGCGCCAGGAACGTCTTACCGCTGCCGGCGCCGCCACGGATCTCCACGCGGTTCAGCTTCTCGATGGCACCGAGGATGACCGCCTGATGCGAGGTCAGGGCCTCGGCGTGGTCCTCGTTGTCGAGCGCGCGTGCGACCACGTCGCGCTGGGGCAGTCCACGCCCGCTCAGTGCGGTGCGTAGTTGTTCCATGCCGGTGGCGTCGACGACGGGCAGCTCGCCGCCCTTCTGCAGCAGCACGCTGCGCACCAGCGGCATCAGTTGGTCGAGTTGGGTGCGGTCGACGATCTTCCAGCGCGGGCAGTCCGGCAGCGAGAAGTCGGCGGGCAGTTCTGAGTGCGGCAGCACCACCATGTGATCCCACCGGAGACGTCCCTGCGTCCAGCGGGGATCGAGCTCGACGTACTCGCGCAGCGCGTAGCAGGCTTGACGGGCCTGGCCGACCGGATCGATCCGCTTCGGCGGCTGACCGGCGCGTGCCTGCCACCAGCTCTCGTCGTCGTGCCACACCTCGCCGCCCTTGACCTCCAGACACACGATGCCGGCGCCATCGATGGCGACCAGCATGTCGATCTCGTGGTCTTTGTCGTTGGCCGTGGATGATGAGGTCGTCATCGAGGAGTTGCTCACGCAGCAGGTTCCAGACGGCTTCCTCGCTCGGGGAGGCGAACGTGGGTGAATCCGGGACTTCGTGGGGCACGGGGGTGAAGTCCTGATCCTAGCTAGGGACCCTCGCACGACGTCACCGGTCGAGTTGTGTCGACACTCTATCGTGCCCTCAGCGTCTCTTCATTCACTCCAGAATCACCCGGCCCGAACCACATGAGCACGCGCACAGTCCCGACAAACACCGAGGTTCTAAATCTACCGTCCACTCCTAATTTACGACTTCCAATCCTGAACAAACACCGTCGAGAACAACAAACTTCTAGTGAGCGCAACACCCTGGGCCGGCACCCCGTTCCGTCCGGCTAATGTAGTATACGCAAGAAGAATAGGCGACGAAAGGCTCGGGTGTGGTGGAGTACTCCTACGATGCAATCGTAGTGCGACAACGCGTCGGTGGACCTTTGCTCTATATGATTGGAGCACCGGCCCGGGAGATAACCAAGTGGGCGGACGCACCACACAAGCGCAGCAGTCTACGCGCGGGATACCAACGAGAACTCGAAGAACGACGAATACGGGCGATCGAGGCGTTTCTGGATCAATCAAAAGATAACATCCTTCCGTCGGCAGCGTTAATCGCGGTCAAACCACAGGCATTCAGCGCGCATGAAACTTCCAGCGGAACAGTTCGCATAACAATCAGGGTATCGGAATCGTGCGATGATTCACTAAGGCAGAACGTCCTCAGGGAATTGCGCCTCCGCCTAAGCGACGAGGAACTTGAGAGCGTGCAAGCGGTTGCTGACGCAACTTCGTCCAGCAAGTCTGAACAAAGCGACTCGGTCGTTGAAGATAGCGCAGACGATGACTTACACCCCGACTCCTACCTCGCATCGCTGTACTCAGAACTCCTTACCTACGAGAACTTGGACACTGACAGACAAGCCGAGATGATGGAATTCGTTTCAACAATGTCCTCACCGGGACTTATAATGGACGGCCAGCATCGAATCTTCGGAGCAAAAGAATCTGCTAACTCGATCGTACTTCCTGTCGTCTTGATACCAGGGCTGAATATTTCTGAGCAAGTGTTCAATTTTTATGTACTCAACAACAAAGCCAAGCCATTAGACAAAAGGCAGTTGAGGTCTATAATTTCGACATCGCTTACCAAAGGTGAGATTGACGATTTATACTCTCGCTTCTATAAGTCAGGACTCAAAGCAGACGAGGCGCAATGGACGTACCGAGTCAGCACGGATACCGGAAGCCCATTCAAAGGACTCGTATCGCTCAAACTGGATGGTGATGACGCGCCAATTGACGACAACGTCATGGACCAGGTCGTGTCGCGGTTCATAAAGTTGCCGAAAACCTACAAGTCACTAAAGACCGGGATTGACTGGGATGGCGACAATTCGTACGACCTCCGACTAGAACTCTTCTACGGACTCTGGACTGCGGTACGCGATTCCTTCCCGAATGCATGGCAGTTGGCGAGTGCAGGGTCGGGATCTGGGCAGTTATTTCAGAAGGTAGCATTGCTTCAACTTCAAGAGTACATTTTGAGGTTACTAAAGCAACTTGTGGTATTCCAAGGAACGTCGCCGTTTGTCAGCAGGGACGACTTGCACGACGCCACAACAAAGGCCCTGCAGAGGATACCCGAAGATTTCTTCCTTCGCGAGTGGAAACGCAAAGGTCTTGATACTAGCTCCGGCCGCACTCTTTGGTTGGAACAATTGGAGAAGGTTGTGTCGGCCGATGGTAAGAATCTCGGAAACTTCACACTGTTTCGTTCCGAGTGATGGTTAGTCGCATAGAGGCTGCGCTGCAGCGACTCATTCTGGAAGAACTTCCTTCGGATCTTCGGGGAAATTCGCTGCGTGAATGGGCAATGCAAACCCTGCGCTTCGAAGATGAGCTCCACGCTCACATCGATCAGTATGTGCGTCTTCGCGTTGCGTTGAGCCTTTGCCCGAAATCAGCGCTAACGCACCGAAAGAGTGAGCGAGTATCTCGGTTTGAGAAAATCGAGTCACACCTGAAAGTCCAGGGAGTAGATGCAGATGATGCATGCGTTCTAGCCACTGCCGTTGATCGGGTCGTCGACAGTTGGTTGACTGGTCGAGAAAGCGTCGCGAATTATCGCACGGCTCTTGTCGAACGCGACGGTTCTCAGTGCCGCGCATGTCGCGTAGATCTATCACTACCACATTCTGCGATTGCTTCAGTGGTCACTCGCGATCGATTCAAGTTGACATGGATTAAACCTGACGAAGCCTTGCAGTATTCCGTAGATCATCGAGAACCTGTCTCCAGATTTGGCACGAATGAACTGAGCAATTTAGAAATATTGTGCAAATTCTGCAATACGGGCAAGGCCGACGGCAGCCCAATGTTGTTGAAGCATGAGGTAGAATACTCGATTCTATTCCCCATCGACGACTACATGATGACAGAGAAGGGAATCATCTCAAAATCCTCAGCGCTTGTTTATCGGGTTCTGGCGCGTGATGGATTTAAATGCTGCATATGCGGATTCGGCGACAATGAACTGACCGTCAGGAAAACGATAGATAGCGGATTGGCAATCGTGAGCAATATGGATACTGTATGCTACCGTTGTTTGAGCGAATAGTACCGGCATCTCGTGCTTCCCCTCCGCAACGGTTGCCTGATACCTTCCTTAGCCTGCAATCCTTTGCGCGCTTTCGCAACGGAACTGTAGATTTCTTCCGCAGGTTCGCTACGCGCAGCAGTGGAGAAGAGATAGCATCCACCTAATGTCAGCATCACCTCTTCGACCACCACGAACCGCCGAGGGCGGGTCCCAGTCCGCCACTGCCATCGTCGCCGCACATCAAGCCATCGAATACAAACGAACTGCGAGCGATCGAACCCGTTCATGTATCGACTCCTCGCCGCGTTCGCCACGGCATACGCGGCGAAACTCGGCGATTGATTCAATTCCCATAGTGACCACCTACTCCGGCGGGGTAGGTCGATGACGGCGGAGGTCCGGTGCCCTGAATGTGGGTCCATGATGACCGTTCGCACTGCGCGATATGGAGCGCGGGCGGGCCACGACTTCTGGGGTTGCTCAAGGTATCCTACCTGCAAGGGTTCCCGGAACCTAGACGGTTCAGTCGCGGAGTCTCGGCCAAGGACGGCGACTAGGCCACCAAGCATCAGTGCTAGGCCGAGGTCAAGTCCGCCGTCGCCACTTGTCGCGAGGACGACAAACAACGACAACAGCATTCGCAGGGGTGACCTCCTCGTCTCGTCATCGAACGACCTCGGCCCGGGCAAGCTAGTCGGCAAAGATGGCGTTCTGCTCGTTCTCGAATACTTCGATACCCCCGGCCAAGAGTCGGGCGAACGACGCCGTATGTCCGTACCTCATAGCAGCCTTCGCCGCTTCAAGTTGAAACCCGAGATGCGCGTTTTCTGGCTGTCCGACAACCGGTGGAGATCCGGTCGAATCCTGGAGGTGAGCCAGGACAGGGACATCCAGGTGCGCTCACGCGACTGGGATGGGTTCGTCGCGGAGAAACGCCTCTTCGTGCGGTGGCATCGCCCACTTACTGACCCCGTCGGATTTGCGACAGGCAGACTTCTTGAATCACCCCTGCTCGCCGACATGCGGCGCCCATTCCTTCGCGCCATCCTCAGGCAGCGCTCGGCGTCCCGCGGCATGCGAGGGGCACTGTCGAGTGCCATCGAGTTGCACGACCATCAACTCGAGACCGCCTGGCGCGTACTGCAGGACCCCGTACAGCGCTACCTTCTGGCTGACGAAGTAGGGTTGGGCAAGACGATCGAGGCCGGGATCATTCTCCGCCAACTTCTCCTCGACAACCCAAGACTGTCGGTCCAACTTGTCCTTCCACCGTTCTTGATCGGGCAATGGACGCAGGAACTCAATGACAAGTTCTTCATTCGCGACTTCCCAGATGCCAGCATCCGGTTCTCACGCAACGACGAACCGGAGACCTGGGCACCATCAGACATGTTGGTCGTCGACGAGGCTCACAACCTTGCATCGCTTGCGGAGAGCGCGGGCCTCGAATTTGCTGAGCGCTACACCAAGCTGAGTGAACTGGCGCGCGAAACACCAAGACTCCTGCTGCTGTCGGCGACTCCGGCGCTGAACAATGAACCAGTCTTTCTGCTGATGCTCAAGATCCTCGATCCTACGATCTACGCCCACGTCACGGTCGCTCAATTGCGCGATCGCTTGGCTTCCCGAGCAGGACTTGGTCGCATCTTTCTTGGCCTTCAGCCGACGCTTCCCGCAATTCTGATTCGAAACCGGCTCAACGAGTTACGCAACGAGCTTCCCGACGACCCAGACGTCGAAATGATGCTGCAGGGCGCACTAGAAGCGCTCGAAGCCGGTGATCGCAACGAAGTACGGGCGGCGATCGACTCGATCCGAATGCATGTCGCCGAGATTTACCGCGTTCACCGGCGAATGCTCCGAACTCGTCGCACCTCCGCCTTGGAAGCCACTTACCGGGTCACGGGCCGAACAGCTCCCAAGAAGCTCACGATCGAAACCAGCCTGCAGACCGAATCGTCAGCACTGCTGGAGATCTGGCGACAGGAGGTACTGGCCGCGCGCGAGGACGACGCGGTGGGACTCCGTCACGCGGCGCGTGACTTCTCAGAGGCCGTCGGCTTAACATTCGATCCTCAGCACTTGGCGGTGTGGGCCAGAACTCGAACATCCGCGTCACCCGGCGAGCAAGCCGCACTTGACCGCATCACCAGTGACCTGTCTTTCAGGAACCGACGCTCGGACGTTGCGCGTCCCATAGCGGATGCGCTGACTTATCACTTCAGCCCCAAAGACAAGGTCGTCGTCTTCTGCCCCACGGCGGACCTCGTAACTGATCTTGCAACTGAACTTCGCGAGTTTCTTCCGAGTTCAGCCGTCCTCGAGCATCGCTCCACGGACTCGCCGACAAGTATCGACGCCACGATCCGCAGATTTGAAAGCACGCAAACCACAGGTGTCCTTATTGCCGACGCGTCGGCTGAAGAGGGCCGCAACTTCCAGTTCGCAGATCTTCTCGTCCACATCGGCCTGCCGCCGAGGGCCAACCGACTCGAGCAGCGCATCGGTCGTTGCGACCGATGGCAGATCGATGGGACGGCAGGTACCTGGCACTCTCTCACAGCGATGGAGTCAGATTCCGGTGATACCTTCGCAGCGGTATGGTCGGCCATCCTTACTGAAGGCTTCGGAGTCTTCACCGCATCAATTGCAAGTCTGCAGTTCGCAGTCGACGCAGCGACGGATTTTGCGTGGCAGCACCTCTTGCAGAATGGAATCCAAGGGCGCGAATCGGCCGTCGAGCATGTCAAAGCGACGCTCGAAACTGAAGTAGGACGAATCCGAGAGCAGGATGCGCTGGACAGTCTTGAGGCAGGTATGGAGCGCAGTTCGATTTATCGCCAACTGCAGGAGTTCGAGACCGACGAGGTCGGCTTTGGCGAGATCACCCACTCCCTGGTTGCTGAGGGCCACGCCCCCGGCAACCTCCGCTTCCAGGTGATCGGGGACCCTCGAGCGGCCGTCGGGAGGTACGAAGCATTCTCGCGGCTTCCTGGCAGGCAACTTCGGGTTCCCCTTGTGTCGGTCGAGCGCCTCGAAATGGACTTCCTTCCCCTCCGAGACCACAGCGGGACCTTCATCCGTTCACTTGCTGTGCACTACCCCGACACCCATCTCTTCCGTTACGGCGACCCCTTTGTGGATGCAGTGTCCGACTTCCTCTGGCACGACGACCGCGGCCGCGCGTTCGGCATGTGGCGCTGGATCCCAGACTGGGGCCACGGTACTCAGATCGCGTATCGCTTCGACTTCGCGGTGGAATCGCGGTCCCCAGCCCAGTCGGATGACTGTGTCGTCAGCACGACGCTCATACACCGCGCCGATGAGTTCTTCCCGCCTCTGATTGTGACCGTCTGGATTGATCGCCAAGGGCGACAGGTCACGGATGACGACCGACTGGCCACGCTCGAGGCACCGTATGCGAAGCCCACGCAAGGCAGTCCAGGAGGGGACTTCTCTCTGAATCGCACGCGTATCCGGGCCGCGTACGACTATTTACCAGACGCCGATTGGGATCAGCGATGGCGTCAAGCGGAGGCCACCGCACAAGAACTGGTAGCTGAACTCCCGGAGTTCACAGATGCTGTCGCAACAGGTCTCAGCAACGCAGGCGCTAACTCGAGAAAGCGTGTGAGGCAACTTGAACTGCGTGCGGCGCGCGCAACCGGCAACGAACGGACTGCACTACAGGGTGAAATTGCCGCGGAACGTGCGGCAGGACAAGCGCTAGCCGATGCGATCGGGACACCGAATCTGCGTCTTGACTCAACTGGGATCGTTATCATCGCGGGCGAGGAACTGCGATTGGACGACGACGTATGACCGTGCAGCTAGATCGACTCCAGCAAGTCGTCAATGGAGCCGAGGGGGCCCGCGAAGAACTTGAGGGTCCACATCGCCGGTTCGCCGATGCATGGTTTTCCCAACAACCAGGTGACATTATCTCCGGCGATCTGGGCGCGCTCCTAGGACAGATACTTCGCCACGAGCGAGAAGTTGCCGCAGTCCGATCACCGCGACTGCGTCTCCCACTCGAGAATCGAGGCCTCAGCGTTGAGAGCCTCGCGGATAGCAATCTGACGTGTACGCGTTTCGGACTGAGTGAGCATTACGTCACGCTGGCAGACAGATGGGCTCCTGACTGGCTGCGCGGGAATCCACGGTGGATAGACATCGCATGCGCCAGTCCCGGCCCGCTTCGAACGCTCGCCGGAGACGAGATTTCTACGTACGCACGCCCTGACACACCCGTGCCGATTGACCCAGCATTATCCACACTGGCGCCGACGCTCACTCGCTACCGATCTCGAACGCAGGCCACAGCAGTAAGGACCGCAACACTCGGCGATCCTTCAGCAACACTGCATGTCGTTCTCCCGACGGGGACGGGCAAATCGCTCGTCGGACTCGCACCCGGCCTGCTCCGTGCAGGCGGCAACACCATCGTCGTCGTTCCGACAACCGCGCTGGCACTCGACCAAGAGCACGCAACGCGTAGACAGTTTCCCAACGCCGGCCTCCCCGCGGAGTTGGCGTACTACGGGGACCGCAAGGACGGCGGGAAACCGCTAATCATCCAGCGTCTTCGTGCCGGCACGCAACGGGTCGTATTCACCTCACCCGAGGCAATAGTCAACGGCGGCCTTGCCGCTCCGCTTCGTGCCCTCGCGGCATCAGGCAGACTCATTAGCGTCGTCGTTGACGAAGCACATCTCGTTAAGGCTTGGGGGTTGGACTTCCGCCCCGAGTATCAGCTTGTAGGTGCGCTCGTCGGCGAGTTGCGTGCAATAGCGACCGCCGCGGGATACCGCGAACCTCATGTCATACTCATGACTGCCACGCTGTCGGAGGAAAGTCTAGAACTCAACGACACCCTTTTTCACGGCACGCTTGACTCACTCTTTGTGGGCTCCGCCTTCCTTCGCACCGAATTGCGATACTTTCACGGCGAGAGTGTGTCAAGCAGGGTCCGACTCGACCGACTCGTGGAAGCAATGCACCACCTCCCCCGGCCTGCCATCATCTACACAACCCGCAAGAAGGACGCGGAGGTGATCGCGGCCCGCCTGCGCGAAGCAGGCTTCGCAAGGACCGACGTGTTCCACGGCGACATCGATGGCCCAGAGCGACTCAACATCCTCGGGCGCTGGTCAGGAAACGAAGGGCCAACCCGGACCGACATCGTCGTGGGCACGAGCGCCTTCGGGCTTGGCGTCGACCAACCAGACGTGCGCACCGTAATCCACGCCTGTGTACCCGCGTCCGTAGATCGCTACTACCAGGAGGTCGGACGGGCCGGGCGCGATGGACACGCGGCCGTTGCAGTGTGGCTCACTGCTCCAGAGGACGTCTCCCAGGGGCGAGCTGTCGAGAACGCCACGCTCATCGGTGGCGACAAGGCGTGGAATCGCTGGAAGTCGATGCGGGACATGCTCGTGAAGACCGGGCGCGATGACGGCACGCTCACCGTCGACACATCGACCATCCCTCCCCACCTCGAGTACCCTTCCGAAAGTAACCAACTGTGGAACCGCAACACACTCACACTGATGGAGCGGGCGGGACTCGTCGCAGTCCAGCCCGCGCTACCACCTGAGATCGAGCGTTCAGAGGGCGAGAGCGAAGACGATTTCGAGCGCCGCCGGTCGGAGGCGTGGTCCCTCTTCAACATCCAAGTTCGCGTCAAGGTCACGAGCGACATCAACCTCGATCGGCCCACATTCGACGAGCGACTCCGTGAACTGCGTGAATCGATCCGTGCGACGGAGTTCGCGTCACAACAACGAATCAATGAGTTACTCCAGGCGACCGAGTGCTGGGCCGATTTGATCGCTTCCGAGTACGCCCTGTACTCACAAGGTCGCATCAAAGCCAATCTCTCCCTCGTCCCGGCATGTTCCGGTTGCCCAGCTGAGAAGCACCGGCCCCGCCCGCGCTATGACGCAGCCAAGCCGGTAGTAGCCGACGCTCCTTTGCCGAAATTGTCGCGGGATGTGGACGTGACCATCGGAAATCTCGCCGCGGGAGGCAATGTCGTAATCGTCGGGTACTCGGGCACTCTCAGACTGAAGCTACAAGGCCTGGTTCAGCGAACCGTTGTCCGTGGGATCCGCGGAATCCTGGCGAGTCCTTCCTTCTCGAGCCTCCCGGCGATCAGGCAGACGCCGGCGCAGGCGGCGAGCGAAGGGTTCGTGATCGTCGACACAATCGACGAGAGCGCGGTACCGCAGGTTAGCTTTGCCGTGCCTACCCTGATCGTCCTCGACCACGAAGATGTCGCTCGGCTCTCTTGGGTCAATCCATCGAACGGCCCACTCCGAATCGTCGTGGTTCCTGAGGGTCTCAGCGATCCGGAGAAGGCCGGGCAGCGGATTGTCGACTATCGCGCGCCGGCGTGGAGCCTTGACGAGTTCATGAGGAGACTTTAGAAGTGGCTGTTCTCAACCCGCCGCGGGCCGTACCCGGCCTGGCGCGATCCATCGTGAACTTCCTACTGGAGAGTCGGAAGGAGTGGGACGAAGCTTCGCTCGTTGCCGCCTTTAACCCTGGTGTCAACGACAGTAACGACGCTTTGAAGAACACCATCGCTGCATGTCGCGCAATCAGGATTATCACCTCCAGTCCAGGCGGCAAGATCGAAGTCGCCCCTGTTGTCACCGAAGAAGGACAGTCTTTCGACCGCACAAGATTCCGCAAATTTCTCCGCCGGCAGGTCTTCGACCTGAATCGCGACGGCAATCCCTGGGCCGTTGCCGAAGAAGACGCGCATACTAGTGGCGCGCGCGACCTCGCGCGAGCGCTGGCATGGTTCCTCGCGCAGGACGCGCAGGGCGCACCGATCAACTGGACCGACAACGTCGAACAACTGCAGAAAGATCAGTTCCGCACTGCCGACCTAAACGAATGGGTTCTCCGCAACGACACCAGGTGGGGGGCGTTCTCGCGTTGGGCGCAGGCACTTGGCTTTGCTGTCCCGTCAGTCCTCAGGACAAGACAAGGTTTGGTACCCCTTCCCACCATGGCTGTGCTCGACACCCTCGAGGTCATTCCTGCGGGGCGTGTATCTGTGTCGGAGTTCTTTGGTGCGCTCTCGCAGCAACTACCGGTGCTACCCGGAGGAATCATCCGCCACGGCCTTGTCACTCGCCTCGGCGCTGACCCAGATCCCGGAATCCAAGCGAACGCCGTAGATTCCTCACTTGCGCAAGTGCTCCGCATTCTTGAAACCAGGAAGGTGCTCGCCTTCGAGAGCCTCGCCGATGCGGAGGGTGTTTTGCTTTCGAGTTCAGACCAGAGGCGTATCACCCACGTCATTTTGAAGGGCGGCAAGAAACTATGAGTTGGCGAACCCCCACGACATGTTGGGCCGCCGACGAGACGACCAAGGTCATCCCCGTCGAAGCAGAAACACCATCCGATGCCGTCTTCCTCGCCACACACAGTTCAATCCCGATCTTTGAGCGGGATATGGTCACCAACGCCAAACGCGTCAAGAAGACCGACGAATCAGCGCTACTCAAGGCGGTTCGTGAACAGCCAGCAGACCAGCCCATACTACCGATCCTCGGCGGGTCCGGAACCGGGAAGTCACACCTCGTGCGCTGGTTGCGGGCCACCCTCCCCATGACGGACTCGCGTCGGGTCGTCTTCGTGCCCAAGCACCGCATGTCGCTGCGCGGAATCCTCGATCTCGTGCTCGAGGGGATCACTAGCGAACGCGCTACTGAACTGCGTCAGAAGGTTGCAACCGCGGTTGAGGGCATCGCCGACGAGCAAGAGGCCAAATTGCGCTTGAAGAGCGCACTCGCAGTTCTAGTCGAGGTTCGCGGCAAGCGAACAGACGTCCCGTCCGAAGAACAAGAACTCCGCGAGTGGCTCGCATCGAGCGGCGGATTGTCCGCGTTGCTGGGTGATCCGGTCTTCCGCGAACGTCTCTTCGATTCAAAGAGTCCCATCAGTCGGCTCGTTCGTGAGAAACTCACCGGACGCGGCATCGAGGACAAAGAGGAGGCTTTCGGATTCTCGCCTGATGACCTCGCCCTGTCCGTAGACGATATTGCCCGGGCGGGCGAAGCGGCGCAGAGCGTTGCTGCGGCCCTCATGAACCAGGCTGAACGAGAACTCGCCGCCACGATGCTCAATGAGCAACTCAACTCGGCGGTGAGCCAGGTCTTTGGGATCGGGGGAGAAGATCTGAAAGAACTACTCGTCGAAGTCCGGGTGGAACTGGAACAGCAGAATCAGGAATTACTTCTGCTCATCGAGGACTTCTCGATATTTCAGGGAATCCAAGGCGGGTTACTGGATGCGATCACCCTAATTCCCACGCAGGACAACGGCGTGTGCCCAATGCGCATCGTAATGGCGGTGACTTCCGGTTACTTCATAAAACAGATGCCGGATACGGTCTATACCCGCGTCTACAAGGTATTCGACCTCGATAGCCCGACACCGCAGGTAACGTTCGCGCCGGCGACGGTCGCCGCCCGTTACATGAATGCCATTCGCGTAGGCAGCAAAGCGCTCGATAACGCGCACAAGGCCGGTGATGAGAGGCCGAATGCTTGCGAGCAATGTCCCGTCAACGAATCATGCCATGCTGCGTTTGGTGCGGTGGATGGGTACGGCTTGTTTCCGTTCAACCAGCATGCGCTCGATAAGGCGGTGAGGAGCAGACTCGTTGAGGAGCGACTCAGTCTCCGTGATTTCCTCACTCAGGTGCTGCGGCCGGTTCTTTTCAATCAGCACGACGAGATCGAGCATCACACGTTTCCCAATGCCAGTTTCGACGCCGCATTTCGCTCTGGCGCTGTCGGCGATCTGGACAGCATCGAGGACGAGCACCGCCTCGCAACGAGTGACGTCGAACTTTCCAGGCGCAGGATCGTCCTGGTTCGGTACTGGGGCGCGAGTGGATCTGGCCCACAAAACCTCGCGCCGGCAATCCATGAAGCCTTTGGAATCCCGCCAGTCGAAGGCCTCCACTCCGACGTCCCGACTCTTCGAGAACCGGCGCCGACGCTCAAACCGCTTCGACAGCCTCCTTCTCCACCTGTACCACCACAGAAATCGATACTTCCAAGACTCGTCCAGGCGGTCGATGGCTGGCGCAGCAAAGGCCTACTGATCCAAGGCAACCGGAACGAACTGCGCAGACTCGTCCATGGAGCAGTTGTCCTTCGATTGTCATTCGATGACGGACTCGGCGGGACCTTGATGTGGACGGACGCGGGGAAGCAGTGGGACTCGGCGTTTGGAGCGCAAACCGCAATAGGTTTTGCAGACCAGGCCAATCCAGACGCGATCATCACTCTCGACCCAAAGAACGACGAAGATGTTCGCACTCTTCGTGCTCTCGCATGGGTGAATGACCAGGGAGACTGGCGCTCACTGGAAAACGGCGAATTCCTCCAGCGCTTCGTGGAGGAGAAGGTCTCTGCCTGGTCTGAACTGGTCACTGCCGCACTCCTCCCAGCCCGTGACACGAAAGACGACCCCGAACTCGAGGTGGCCGCCAATACCCTTCTGACGATGAGCAAAGCCCTAGGCGTCTCGGACGCATTCCGGGAAGACGCACTCACTCGGACTCAGGCTCTCTTCGCGCCCGCCCCATCCGTGCCGCACGCGAGTCGTCCTCGCTTGCAGCAATGGCAGAAGGTGGTTGTCGCCGATCCACAGCGATTGTCACGAAATCAACTGCAGCAGCGGGTTCTCCGCCTCGCCTCCTTCACGCAAGGCCCAACGGGTAGCCCAATTGCGCTCGACCTTCCGCGGGTCATAAGGGCGCTGCGCGGAAGGGATGCCGCCAGCGACCTTCCCGCCTCCACTGGTCTCCTGGAGGACACGGCAAACACCGTTCGCACAAGACTCACTGCGCTCTCTGGTGTCCGAGACGAGGCGGGCGCGCTGCTCCCCGACATCAGCAATCTCGGTGGCGAACTTGCGGACGTCGCTAAGCGTATAGACATGTTGGTCGCCGAACGCGCCAAGGCAGGGCAACTCCCTGGTGGCATCATTCCCTCCGACCTCAGGAATGCTGGCAGAGTCATAAACCCCGGCGACGCTGGGCGCGTCCAGAGCATCGGCTCGCGACTCCGAACGTGGACCGAACTCTCGGTTGATCAGCAGATCCGACTGCTCACCGACGACTGGGACGAACCTGTAGATCGAGTTGCCACGTGGTTGAAGTTAGCTAGTCAAGCAGTGCGCGCTCTGGAGGAGAATCTCGGAAGCGGAACCAACACCGCAGCACAACTCGAGTACAACCAAGCACGTCAAGCGCTCATTGATTCACTCCAGGCTGCCGCGGGTTTCCTCTCGACGGCGCAAGGTTCCGAGGAGACAACATGACCCTCGCCGAGCAGATTGATAGCCTTCGCCTACGCGCCGTAGCCGCGAATGACGAGGAGAAGATCAGGACACGAACGGGAGAGTTCACGACCATCACCGGCCGTATCGATATGGCCACAGCGAAGGCTGACCGAGTCGAGGTGGCGCGGGACGTGTTGCATTCCGCCGGGGTTGCGCAGGAGGATTACGTCGAGCTCCGCCGCGCCGCCCTCGCCCTCGTGACCGACTTGATTACTGCTGTTGAATCGCTCAATGTCGATGCCAAGCTGGATGCGGTGAAGATGCAGGCCAAAACAGTCGAACAGTTCTTCAAAAACTCCGAACTCTGGGCCATTGCGGCGTGGAAGAACTACCTACCTACCGAGGTCCCTGCGGTCGACGATGATCTCCTCGACGCACTGCAGTACGGAGGGGTCGACGTCGAGGTGATTCGCCTAGACATCGAGCGTGCCAAGTCGGCGATCCTCGCACTCAGTAACAAGGACCTACCCCAGTCGGGAGACATCGAACGTCTGCAGGATGCACTCGCGCTCCTTGGCTCGAGCGGTGAACGCATCGGCAGTCTCGTCAATCCCACAATCGCGGACGTGGTGGTTCGAGTTCAATCTGACGACGGTGTTCCATTCTCCGAATTGACACCAGACGTCGTTGTTGAACTGAACCGACTCAATATTCTCCACCGTTTCCGGGTTGTGCTCCGGTGAAGGGAAGCACGATCTCGCGCGCGATTGATGCACTCGAGTCCCAAGAGGACCCTCTACTCTCCTGGGGCGTCGTCGAAGGCGGCTTGACTGACGACGAACTCTTCGCGACACTCGACCAGGTCATCCTCGACGAGGGTCAACTCTGCCTAGCAGACGAGTTGGCCGAAACGCTGCAAACCCGCGGGCTGATCATCTACGACGACTCCGTGTCTCCCGGTCTTTGGCGAACTCGGAACGGTGAGACCCTGCGACTCCTCGCCCGGTTGCGCCAAGTCTTCCTTTCGTCGTCGAATGCCGATTCAGGATGGCGACGTGGTGCGCAGCTCGTGGCCGACTTCCGCTATGCCCGCCGCCCCCGCGCGTACCCCAAACGCGATCAACCTTGGGACTCCGCACTCAACGACTCTCTCGATGACCCGACTTATCGGGACGTGTTGCGCCGATTAACTCTGATCCCGCCGTCGAAGGGCGAAGGCAACTACAGCGTCGCCGGCTTCCAGGTGAGAGCAACGAAGCGCATTCTCGAATCGTTGCGTGGCACAGCGACGTCAGCGACCGTGGTCGGTGCCGGGACGGGCAGTGGCAAGACCCTCGCGTTCTATCTGCCGGCGTTCGCCTATCTCATCTCCATGAACGATGCCAGTGCGTGGACGCGCGCGATAGCCGTCTACCCCAGGAACGAACTGCTACGGGACCAGTTCTCGACGGCGTTCGCGAATGCCCGACGACTCGACGAGACAGCGAAAAGCGTAAGCGGCCGACCTCTGACCATTGGAGTCCTTAACTCCAACACTCCGACGACCGCCGTGTGGCTGAAAGGCCAGTACTCCACCTGGACGAAGGAGGCACGAGGCTATCGGTGCCCCACGCTCACGTGCCCTGGCGACGGCACCGAAGTGTGCGGCGGCACACTCTACTGGCCGGAGGCGGACGCCGACCAGGAGGTCGAGCGACTTGTCTGCAGCGCCTGCACCCGGAAGTTCGACAACTCTGTTATCGCACTCACGCGCAAGCGATTGCGCCAGTCACCGCCTGACATCCTGTTCACAACAACTGAGATGCTCAATCGCAATATCAGTAATCTGGACATGCGGCACGTCTTAGGCATCGGAGTGCCCAATAAGCCACGCCTTGTGCTCCTCGACGAGATCCACACGTACGAGGGGACAACCGGAGCGCAGGTGGCAATGACCATTCGACGCTGGCATCACGGTGTGCGGGGTCCCGTCACCTTCGTCGGCCTTTCCGCGACCCTATCTAACGCCGTTGGCCACTTCGGGGATCTCACGGGAGTCGATGGCGACCTCGTCGCCAGCATCGAACCCAGCGCCGAGGAACTTGAGTACGAGGGTGCCGAATACATGATCGCGGTCCGCAGCGACCCAACGAGTGGCGCTAGCGTTCTTTCCACGACCATCCAGACGTCGATGCTCCTCCCAAGGACACTGGATGCACCAGATGCACGACTGTCCGAAGGACTCTATGGGACAAAGGCATTCGTATTCACCGATGACCTCGACGTGACGAATCGCCTCTTCTCGAACCTCCTCGACGCGGAGGGCCAACGTTACTACGGGCGCCAGACCAAACAGGTTAAGCCACCACTGGCATCGATGCGTATACCCGGGGGAGGAGACCTCACAGCCCAACGACGCGCCGGCCAAAGTTGGGACCTCCCACTGGCTCTCGGTCACCAGTTCCAGTCCACGGGAGTCCGAGTCACCCGAACGACCTCTCAGGACGCGGGCGTAGACATCGGGTCCCAACTGATCGTCGCTACGGCTTCGCTGGAAGTCGGATTCGATGATCCGGATGTCGGCGCCGTACTGCAGCACAAGTCGCCGCGCGGTGTCGCACCCTTCCTGCAACGGAAAGGCCGCGCCGGCCGGACACGGGGCATGCGTCCCTACACAGCAGTTGTCCTCTCTGACTACGGCCGGGATCGAGCGACCTACGAGTCCTGGGACGCGCTGTTCGACCCGGTCTTGCCTGAACTGATCCTCCCGATTCGCAACCGTGCCGTCCTACGCATGCAGGCCGCGCTCGCGACCATGGACTGGCTCGCAGAGCAGATCAAATCAGAGCGGCCATTCGCCAACCTGTGGCGCGACCTCTCGGGAATCGGCAGCGGGAAGTACTACAAACAACAGCAGGCTGTTCAAATAGCAGCCTCAAAGATCCTCATGCGAGTCCTGCGTGACCCCTCGCAACAACGCAATCTGCAACAGTGGATCGCTGCCGCGCTCCAACTTCCAATCGCAGTCGTCGATGAAATCCTCTGGCATCCGCCGCGAGCGGTGATCCTTGCTGGAGTTCCAACGCTAGCTCGGCGCCTCGACACCGAATGGTCCGTCGCCTCTCCGGATGGTCTCATCCAAGGGATGGACAACCTGGGCGCGACACCCTTGCCCGACTACTTTCCCCAGAATCTGTTCAGCGAACTCGCCCTTCCGGAGGGTTATGTACTGGTTCCATCACAGCGGCGCGACACCACCGAGCCGACCGTCGAGGCGATGGGCATGGCGCAGATGCTGCGCGAGTTCGCTCCGGGGCGGGTATCACGCAGGTTCGCCACCCGCGACCTCAGCCACCGGCACTGGATTCCGGTTCCCGTCGACGTTCGCGCAGCCGATGTCGAAGTAGAGACGATCCTTCCCGCCTACAGCCATGATTCGGACATTCTCGTAGAGATCGACGGCACTCCGACCCAAGTCGATCTGATCCGCCCTGACCAACTGAAGGTAGCGCTGGCGCCGCCAGAGGTCCGAGATTCGTCTAACGCGCTACTCACTTGGGCAACTCAAGTCACCGAAACAGGCGCCGGACTAGATGTGCGGGTATCGGATACCGACGTCATCGGGCGTTTCATCATCGATGCTCGTTTCTTTCTCCACGCACAGAACTCCCACGCGGAGGTTCGCCGGGCAGCGCTTTGTTCCGATGCCACCCTGCTGATGGAAAATGGCGACGAGCGTCGCGTTCACACGACTTTCGGTCTGCGCGGTCACCGCGTCGCTCTCGGTGCAACTTACGATGTGGACGCCTTGCGCGTGCGTGTGCGCCTCCCCGAAACAAGCGAGGTGCCAGAACATCTCCTTCCGGGGATCCGGAGCGCATGGTTCCGCCACCTCGTCACCACCGACGTCGAATTGCTGGAGCATGTCAATACCTTCCAATTGGTCTGGCTCTTCGAGGCGTTAGAAGCAATGATGCTTACCGCGTCGGTCGAGAATCGGTGCTCGCTCGATGCCGCCTATGCAGCGGTTCGTGCAGACTTCACCCAGAACCTGCAAACAACCCTGCGTGCGATGTTCCGCAGCGCCGATGTCGACCAGGATCACGACGGCACCATCAGTCGACTCGGACAGCGCCTACACGCACTACTTCAAGAACCCGCGATCGGTTTGAGACTTGACGAACTCGTTGCACAGGTCTGGCATCCCGACGCCAGCGCGTATCAACGATGGTTGCACCAGCGCATTCTGTCCACCATCGGGCAGGCAATGCTGTGGGCTGCGAGGGAGATCTGCCCGGAGCATGATCCCGATGGCCTGTACGTTGACATCGAACCGGGGCTAAGTCCCGGCGGAACGGCTCGCACAGACGAGATCTGGCTCTCGGAGGCGTCCATTGGAGGCGGCGGATTCATCGAGGCGTTGGCCATCCGCGTCCGTCCCGATCCACGCCGCTTCCTCCACCTGGTCGCACGCGCACTCGAACCGAGCACAAGCGAACTTGTCGATGCGCATATGTTGAGGCTCGTTGATCTCATCAACTCGGAGTCGGAGTGGTCGACTGCCGTCGCAGCATTCCGAACGGCCGACTCCCAGAGGGGACGGGTCAGTGCCCTTCACCAAATAGTCGGCATGATGCGGACGGCAGGCGTCTACGGAGCCGAGCAGGCGGTCGTTTCGAGTTTGGCCAATCGCGTCCTACGGCCAGGATCGACGACCGCGACCGATCACACTCTCCGCACTCTCGTCCGGGAGTGGCGCGCCGAAGAGGACCGCCTAGGTCTTGAGATCCCCTCCCGGAGTTGGGCATACCTCATGCGAAAGCGCACTGATCTCGATGCCGGCCTCCAGAACGCGGCTACCACTACCGAACAGCAGCGAATCGACGCGATCCAGAGCCTTCTGTGGCCACGAGGTTGGGCGCAGCGTGCAAGCGAACTTGAGTCATACAATCCCTACGTAACGCCGTTGCCATCGATTCCAGATCTGCTGCGCTCACTTGTTACGCCCCAAAGCGCACCCGTCGATGTCGAGACACCAGAAGCTGACGACCATGTTCGCAACCTGCTCACACGCCTAGGTTCAGCACAGTTGATGGCCCGGCCTGCTGACTCCGGACGACTCTCCGAGATTCTCGTCGGCCTCGCCACTGTCGCAATCGAGACCGAGTACTTGCAGATCTACCCGCGTGTCTCCGAGATCAGGCACTTGAACGATGGAACGGCCATCGTTTCGCTCGAACTAGCAGAGATGTCGGGATGAGTACACGTCGTATCGCGACCCGGGGTGGCGGTCAGTCGCGACTGGTCAATGATCTCATTCAAATGCTACTCATCACCGAGTTACTCGACCCATCGAGCGAACTGCTCGTGCTTTCTCCCTGGCTTTCTGACATCGTCGTGATCGACAATTCTGCGGGACAGTTCAAATCGGTTCTTCCCGGAATGCCGGCACGTCATATCCGGTTCACCGAAGTTCTCAGCGAACTCGCCAGGCGCGGCGCCAAGGTTCGGATTGTGATCCGCGACGACGAACGAAATGCGGCAGCCCTCAGCAGGATCAGAGACGCACCTACCACAGGCCCGCACCCTGAGGTCGTTATTCGAGACATCCTGCACGACAAGGGAATTCTCAGTGCCAGATTTCATGTGCATGGATCGATGAACTTCACTTTCTTCGGACAAGCGGTGAACGAAGAAGGCGTCACCGTGACATCGGACCCTGATTCCATCGCCCGCGCCCGTCTGGACTACCAAAGGAGGTTCCAGGTCCCATGAACAACCTCCTCAGCGAATTCTTTGGCCAGGGCAACCGAATCAAACCCACCGAGGTCGATCCGGCACTGCACTCGCTGCTGGACAGTTGGTTAGAGACCATCCTCCTAGGAGGGTTCGGTTTTCTGCCCCGCGGGGTTGAACACCGAACTTATTGGTACGCGTTCGCCCCCTCGCCTACTGACCGACGTGAACTTTTGGAGTTGCTCGACGCTTGGGTAGGGCCGACGTACAGCGATCTCCGGCACCGACGTGGCGAACTCGATCGTATGGACGCTTTCGACATTCCACTGATCGAGACTGAAGTACCTCCGATCCGATTCGAGGTGCTGCCTCACGCCTCTCCGGCGTCTGGCCAGGCAAAGCTTGCAGTCCGGAACGCGCTCACGACCCTGACCCGACTCTTGAATATGCGTCCGCCATCCCAGTTCGATGCCCTACGTACAACCGTCGAGATTCTCGATGACCTTGGGCACGCGATTGCGGCGTCCGATCGATCGCTCGCAGCGACATGTATGGCCGAACTCGAACAATCGGCGGATCTGGATGAGTCCAATCTGGCGTTCCTGCGTATGAGGTTCAACGCTGGACTCCGAGATTGGGAGGCGATGTTTGCAGATCCCGCACTCGAACACGTGTTAGCCATGCGCCGACCGTTGGGTGTTACCCGCGCGATTCAAGCCGGGCTCTACTTCGATCGGTTCCTCGAGCTTGACCATTACGGATCGGAAGAGCAGTTACACGCCGCGGCCAAACTGCTGGATCCGCCACTGCGCGACCTCTACACCGGCGTTCCCCCGACTACGCGCCCAGAAGCGCTTGTCGAACTCCTGTCTCGGCTCCAAAATGTTGGGACGGGGCCCGACGATCCAGCGATCGAGGAACTCATCCGCAATGCCGCCCACATTCAGCAAGGCCTCGACGCCCACTTTGAAAGCATTGTCCGAGAGTTCTTCCCGAGTTCGCCCGACGTTGAGACCGCCAGTGTGGCACCGATGCCGGCCTCCGACCCGATTGCACAAATCGGCGCCCTCATGCTCTCGGGACAGCACGCCGCCTGTATCGAGTTGGGCCTCACGAGCGAGCCGTCGGTCGAAATCGGCCGCGCACTGGTCTACGCAGCGCGGCAGGTCTACAGCGCCGAGTGGTCGGCGAAGGTCGTTGACTACCTCAACACCTACAGCCTCAGAGAGGCTTTAGCAGCTACCGGCCCTACTGTGGCTGCCGACATCGAGTCCCTCGAGTCCGCGTGTCGCCAGTCGCCTGCAAGTGGCTGGGAAGACTGGTTCTTCAACCTCTCGGCTTCCGAGTCTCAGCCAGTGGACCCCACCGCGAGCGCGGTTCAAACCTGGGAGCCACTGTCCGCGCAGCAATTCAAAGAACTGCTTTACGCCGCCTCCGACGACAACCTCGCCAAACTCGGTGAGTACGGTGGACAATTTCTTGCGGCACACAATGAGGCACTCGAGTCGTTCGACTCGCCTGAACTCGTCCTTCGCCTGGTCGCAGCCGTCACGTTGGGGGGAAAGGCGTCCGCCGGCATCCGCGCACAGACACTGGCACTGGTCGAGTCAGTCACCGCTGGCGCTCCGGAGCAGTCCATATTCGAGGATTTGCTTGAGTGGGTCGGCATGGTCCTTGATACGAACATCGCCGCGACAACCGTATCTTGGGCATGTGACATAGTTGCGGCACTCACCTCCGTTCCAGCACCTGGTAGTACGGATGCCGTTCTGGGTTTGTTCTACAAGGCAATAGCCGCTATTCGGCCCTACCGAACAGCGCTCGATGGCGCCGACCTCGAGGCACTCGACCTTGTCGCATCCGAACTCGGCATCGAGATCCCTTCTGAGTTCCACGCAGTTGAGGCGGATGACACAACGATAGATGCCGCCGCGCCGTATCGATACCTCGCTGGAAAGACCGTCGTCTTGCACTCACTCACGGAGTCGGCGATCACCAGAGCGTCCCAGGTGCTTCGCCGACTCGTCCCTTCGATCGATGTGAAGACCAACTCCGAACACGACGGCAGCACTCAACTAGCTCAGATGAGTGCAAACGCCGATGTTTTCGTGGTAGTGACAGCCTCTGCGAAGCATGCGGCAACCACGTTTATCGCGGCATATCGCAAGAACTCGCCGACAGTGTTGGTCAACTCTCGCGGATCGTCTGCAATTCTTCGAGCACTAGCCGAATTTGTCGGCTAGTGCTCGGCACGACTTGCCCACGAAATGTCCTGTCCAACGGTCTAAGCCGGGCTAGCCCAGGGCTAGCCCGTCAGTCAGTTGCGGACTGCGCGGAGCAACAAGTTAGTCAACAACTTGACATCGTTAGGTGTGTTCTGGAGTCCGTTCCACTTGCGGATATCGTCCGGCGCAAGGGACCATTGACCTGAGCTCCACGCCGCAACCTCGTTAATACCTTTCATCTTCCGCTCAATCTCAGCACGATTGAGATGATCGACGTGGTACCCGTCGGTGAGCGTGTCCATCACATACCCCAGCGACTGGATACCAACACCGTGTGTCAATCGCGACTTCCTGGGGGCCGCCGCCCATTCCTCCGGCCAGGTCTCCCTAACGATCGACCAGAACATCTCCAGATGGGCAACCATCGCAGTTTCGTCACCCGATCCGTCGATCGGGTCACGGTACCGGTACAGCGCTCCCTCGAAGAGGCTGTTTTCGATCATCTTGAGGATGCTATTGTCTTTAATGTATCCATCCGGCGACGTTGGGGTCTGAATTCTTTCGAAAAATGGGCCGTCAGGATTTAGGTTCAGTTGAATCATTACCGAGGCAGGGAGCTTACGACGAGCATACTTGGGAGGAAGGTACCCAGCCGAACCAGGAATCAATTCATGAATTAGGCCCTTGGGCAACGGTTTTGTATTGTTCACAAGGATGAATTGAGAACGCTGTTCCTCGTCGTCGGCCACAAATCCAACCGCAGCTATCGGGAACGAATCGACTTCTGCGTCTCTGATCGCTGCGACGCGTTGCTGGCCGTCGACAAGCAGTGCGGGCTTGTCACTGCACGTGGAGTCGACTGGCACATGGAGTTCACCCACGGAAGCGAACTCATGTCCGTTCGCCCCCCTAGATGGCCGAAAAGAAACAGCGTCGTTGAATGCAACGACGACCGCGTTCGGCAACATCGCGCCATCAGATTCGATATACCGTCGAATCGCACGGATATGACTTAGCACCTCTGGCCGCTGATAGCCGGCAAGTTCGCCGTCCTCGCCGCGTCCAACCCTGGAAACTGCCGTAAAGTCCAGAAGTTGCTTTCCGTCAACCGCGAAACTGTAGACTTCTCGATCGCCCTGTTTGATGCGGAGTGCGGGAAGACGCAGTACATTGTTAGCAGTCTTCTGACTCATTGCTGGACTCCCTCTAGTCTCAGTGCGATCTTCTTCCGAAGAGTCGCTAGGTTGTGAAAGCCTCGGCGCTTGTTTCGTTCGGTACCTCGGAAGATCGCAATCTCGATTCCATGGTCGGCACACAGACCGCATTGGCACGACCGCCACGGCGCCGCCTCGAGGGTCCGCCTGTATTGCTCTTCGTACGATTTCTTCTTCGACCCGATAACCAGACGCTCGTACGCAAGGACCGAATCCAGAGCACTGGTCATACTGACTCTTCCGGCGTCATAATCCCGTAGTGCCATTAGTGCATCGCGTTCGCCCGAGACTGCATCTGCCTGCTGAACACGGCCAGCCAGGATGGCTCGTTTGAGCGTCACATTTCCCTCGACTTGGGGAACCCGGATGGCGGCGTATGTCGTATCGGCGGTGTGGTAGTTATCGCGGTCGTCCATGAAGGCCTGCCTGAAGGCTGACGTGCTATCGAAACTCGTCACGCCTAGGGATCTGAAATTGTCGAAATTCTCGATCCGACTGATGCCGAGAAGGTGAAGACCGACATCACTGGACCTAATGTCGTCGATGGCCAAGAGGCAATCGACGATGTCCGGAGTCCGTAGCGCAATCATTCCGCCAAGCGCAATCCGCGTATAACCCATCTTCTGTAGTGCGGCCACGCTCTCTGCATAACTTGGCGGATCCCATCCCTGCGCAGCTCCGATCGGTGCCACAGTCGAATTCCTCGCGCGCGTTTCGTCCAGGTATTTCTGAGCGCATTCAAGTGTCATCTGCTGTCGCCGATACCAATCGTCCGGGGCCGATTCTCCCGACTTCGAGTATCCGAGGATTACGTGGTCGATGCTAACACCGGCGTCGAAGCCACACTCTTCGTAGAAATCCAATACCTCACCAATGCTATAGGGAGGTTCGGGCTCATTAGCGTAAGTGAACGAACCGCAGTCTCCCATCGTTGCTGTTATCTTAGGTAAGCGAAAGAAGGCACGAACTCCCATACGATAGATTCTCTGACGCTGAGGCATCGAGTATTTCCCCGTGCCCCGCACCGACCCATCGACCACAGCCTTCGACACCAGGACCCCATCGTATGCGGGTTCACTGAGAACTTCATGCGCATAGCGGTCATCCCGTTGCCGAACGCGCAACGGCGAGTACTCGTCGTGAATGAAATCGTATGTCGGGCTAACGAGATCTTGGCTATCTGGGAAGAAGAACTTCATCGAGAACCCGAACTTCTCGCGTCGACGTATGCGCGAGCCAAGTAGTTTGACAGTGCAGATATATGCCTCGGCGTATTCTGCAGTTCATTCCACGGCAAACCCAACTCGTCCCACGTTCCACTGGTCCACCGGCAACCGCCGGCAATTCGATGCAATTCAGCCATGGCCACGTCCCTGGCGTCCGACGACGCGATGTCGACCTGGGCCATTACCCTGTCCATCAGTCGACTCATCGCTCTGATCCCCACACCTCCCATGAGACGCGACTTGGTTGGAGGTTTGCCCCACGCCCCGGGAAACGTATCGCGCACCGCCGACCAGTATATGAGCAGCAGTTGGCGAATGCTCTCGGTGTCCGTCGTTCCGGTCGCCATGTTCCGGTAAGGGAACAGCACTCCCGAAGGTGACTCCAGAGACTCACGGAGGGCCTCCACCAGACTGGTGTCGGTGACGACAACTCGCTTCTTCGCTTCCTCATCGGTGGAAGCGCGCTTGATCAGACCGACGAAGGGGGAGTCCGGGTCCATATTGAGCATGTCCACCAAGGCCGAGGGCAGGCGCTTGGCAGACAGTCTCGGGGACGGCGCGGCAAAAACTTCAGGCAGCAGTTCCGTCACCAGGTTCACAGGCAGTGGCGATACGGTATTGACGCGCAAGAACTGTTCGCGTTGCAGCGCGAGCGTCGGTGCAACAAATCCCGCAATCGGAACGGGCAACCGGCGGTTCTTGGATCGGGCCAGCGCGAGACTTCGCTGCTGGCCATCGACTATCCACGCAGGTCTGGGTTGTGCGGAGTCGGCGGGAAGGGGGATCTCCAGAACACCACTGACGGATAGCCCATCCGACGCACCTGGTCCCCTACTCGACTTGAACTTCACAGTGTCCGGCAGCGCGAGAATGAGCCCATTGGGAAAGAGCACATCAGCAGAATCGAGATACTGCTGGATTTGCCTGACATGACTCTTTCGCTCCGGTCTTTGATAACCGATCAGGCGTCCGGCCTCATCGCGTGAAATGCGGGCGACATCCGCCACGAGGTCGATTTCCTCTGCGGCCAGGGCAAAGAGGTACAGAGGCATTTCGGTGTTCTGATCCAGCCGAAGCGCGCGCCGTTCGAGTGTGGCAGGCAGCGACATCTCAGCTCACCATTTCATTGTGGAGGCGGTGGAATCGTCGTTGTTCGCACGCACGACCGGAGTCGCGCAGTTTCCTCAATGCGCGAGTTGCTGATATCGCCGGTTCCGTGCTGATGACTTCATCGAGGAACATGCGAACTTCGTCGTCGGACATCGTAATTCGGTCGTACACCTCGACGTGCCTGGAAATTCGAGCCCACTCTTGCCACGCAGTGCGGACACCATCCTCCGTGATCCGTTTCCCACTGGACAGTTCGAGCCACCGACGTGCCATTCGTATGGTGAGACTCGAAGTTGTACCGCCCAGTTGCTTCCGGAGCGCTCTGTCGGCCGGCAATCGCGGCACCTGCGAACTCTGTCCATCCGATCCCCCGACAACCAGTAGGTCGTCACATTGCGTACCCCACCGATCGATCTCTTCGGCTATGACTTGACCATAACTGTCCGACGCGACGACCAACATGCTCTCCCGACATGCCGATTCAGGAGTATGGGAGTCGGGCTGCGTTCTCATCCACCGCCACCACTGAACTGCCCCAACCCCATCTGCTGCTACCGAGTCTGCATGTCCCCGGGAGAACGTCGCGCTGTACGCGGGCCCTAACGACGTAACGTGCCGTATGCCCAGGCCAGCGGATACGATGTACAACTCTGCGTCATAGCCCTTCTCACCGGCATCGCAAAGCAATGCCTTGGCTTGCTGCCACGCCTCGCCCATGTAGAGCTCCGAGAGCGGTACACGCTCGGTAGCTGCGCCGACCCGCTCCACCCACTGCGCGGCCCGCGCTTCGGTATAGCCCGCGTCGAGGCTCCGTATTGCCAGTTCAGCCGGAACCGGAGCAGACTTGCGATTGGTGCAGCCAACGACTATTGCTAGTTTTCTCATCGGCGGGCCTCCCTGTCAGACTCATAAACTACACTATGGTTGGCACTACTCAAGGGCGCAGTTACTCGTCGCGCTCGTCGAAAACAACCCGGAGGTTCTCGATGATCAAGCCACCAGCAGTCGTCCTTCTCAGCGGCGGCCTTGACTCCACGACTGTCCTCGCGATCGCGAACGACCTCGGTTACATGTCGTACGCTCTCTCGTTTCGATATGGGCAACGACATTCCGTCGAATTAGACGCGGCCCGGCGGGTGGCCGGCTCCCTTGGAGTCGAACGGCACGAGGTCGTGGACATCGACCTGCGTACGTTTGGCGGGTCGTCGCTGACCTCGGATCTCGCTGTTCCCAAGCACGATTCGGCCAACGCACTAGCCGAGGGCATCCCGAATACCTACGTCCCAGCCCGGAACACGATCTTCCTGTCATTTGCGCTTGCGTATGCCGAGGTTGTCGGTGCTCGAGACATCTTCCTGGGTGTGAATGCATTGGACTACTCGGGCTATCCGGATTGTCGGCCGGAGTACATTGCTGCCTATGAACAGATGGCGAATCTGGCCACACGCGCGGGAGTTGAAGGTCAGCGTTTCACTATTCACACCCCGCTGATCTCGATGACGAAGGCTGAGATCGTGCGACGCGGTACCGGGTTGGGAGTCGACTATTCTGTCACATCGTCGTGCTATGACCCGAGTTCCGACGGCCACCCATGTGGCCACTGCGACTCGTGCCTACTGCGCCTGCGGGGATTCGAAGAGGCCGGCCTGAGCGACCCGTTGACCTACCAAGGGAGTCTTTTGTGACCTATAAGGTCAAGGAGATCTTCTACACCCTTCAGGGTGAGGGGACCCATGCTGGAAGACCTGCGATCTTCTGCCGGTTTTCGTCGTGCAATCTGTGGACCGGACGAGAGAAGGATCGGCATCGAGCGATCTGTCAGTTCTGTGACACCGACTTCGTGGGTACCGATGGCCCCGGCGGCGGCAAGTTCGCAACCGCAGTCGATCTTGCCGTTGCGGTGAGTTCAAAATGGATTTCGGACACCGGCGACCGCATGGTCGTGTGCACTGGCGGTGAACCTCTACTTCAACTTGACGAGGAATTGGTTGACGCTCTGCACGCCCAAGGGTTCTACGTGGCGGTGGAAACCAACGGCACGGTGCCTCCACCTCCGGGTATCGACTGGCTCTGCGTCAGCCCTAAGAAGAACGCCCCACTGGTAGTCACTGGAGGCGACGAGTTGAAACTCGTCTATCCACAGGACGATCTGTCACCCGCAGGATTTGAGTCGCTGAATTTCGCACGTCTCCGATTGCAGCCCTTGGATGACCCGAGTATCCGAGAGAATACCGCGGCTGCCGTCGCGTACTGTCTGCAAAATCCCCAGTGGCAGTTGAGCATCCAGACCCACAAGTTGTTAGGAATACCGTGACCCGGCATATGGAGATCTTTCGGGAGTTCACCTTCGAGTCCGCACATCGCCTACCGAATGTTCCACAAGGACACAAGTGCGCACGACTGCACGGGCATTCGTACCGCATGACCGTTACGGTCGAGGGTCCGGTCGACGGCCGACTCGGATGGATCATGGACTTCGGAGAGTTGAAGGAAGTCGTCCAACCTCTGGTCCGCACACTCGATCACCACGTCCTCAACGAAATCGAGGGACTCGAGAATCCAACAAGCGAGAATCTGGCTGTGTGGATCTGGGATCGCCTCTCCCCAGACGTCCGCGGCCTTCGTGCTGTCCAGATACGCGAAACTGCGACCTCCGGTTGCACCTACTACGGGACCAACTAGAAGTTCGTCGCCCACGTTGTCAGTTCTTGAAGACGTTCACAGGGTCCACGTCGGGGGGTCTTCTTGCCCGTCGAGGTGCTTCGTGTACTCGTCGCAGTCAAATCGGAATGAGCAAGTCGTGCAATGTTGCCGGAACTCCGCCGTCAAGCGACTGCCACCCGGTTTGTTACCCCCACCCAGTTCACCCGCTACCTTCTTCCGTAGCTCTTACCCAAGGGCTGCGGTCGCCGGACCCGGTATGACTTCTTGCCCCTGTCTCTCACATGATCCGGGGGGTGGTGTCGCCGGGTGTGGTGGGCGTCAGTGGACCGCTGATAGGGACACGGCCGCTCGTGAGTGAGTAGGTCTCTTCGTAACGTGGGTGCCGGGCATTGACGTCGGATCGTGCGACCGTTCTCGTATGGACGAGGAGGTAGCTCAATGAGCACCGAGCACGCCGTGTACTGCGGCGTTGACGTGTGGGGAAATCCGAACATCACGCCGTCGCGCTAACTGCTGACGGCGAGCTTCTCTACGACAAGGCGCTGCCCAACGACGAAGCGAAACTACGCGCGGTGTTCGACCAACTCGCCGGCCATGGGCCGATTCTTATGGTCGTCGATCAGCCCAACACGATCCGCGCGCTGCCGGTGACGGTTGCCCGGGCGTGTGGCCACGATGTCGGCTACCTGCCAGGCCTCTCGATGCGCCGGGGGCCGACCTGTATCCGAGGCAGGCGAAAACCGATGCGCGTGATGCGTTCATCATCGCCGATACCGCGCGCACAATGCCGCACACGCTGCGCCGCGTGGACACCGACGACGAGACTCTCGCCGAGTTCGAGGTACTCGTTGGTTTCGATGACGATCTGGCTGACGAGGCCACCCGGATCAGCATCCGCATGCAGGGCTTGCTGACCGGCACCCACCCCGCTCTCGAGCGAGTTCTGGGACCACGCATCACACCCACCCTGCCGTTCTGGAGATGCTCTCCCGCCACCGCGGACCTCGGGGCTGCAGCAGGCCGGGCGTCGCAGACTGACCGCCATAGCCAAGAAGCACGCCCCGCGAATGGGGCCGCGCCTGGTCGACGACATCATCGCCGCATTTGATGCGCAATCGGTCGTCGTGCCCGGCATCGCAGCCGCCGACACGGTTCTCCCCAAACTTGCCGACTCATTGAAAGAAGCTCTGCAACAACGCAGTACCTGATGTCCGCAAGGGTGTCCGAGTGCCCGCCAACTGACCTGATTTCGCGGGCCTTCCTATCTAAGGCATGGACCCGATTTCGCGGTCAGTTTGACGTGAGGCCTACGTAACCAGATCGGCGCCACCGGCATCATCCCTGCGCTGTCGCCAACCCAGTAACCGCTTCGACAACATCTCGACCACCCGCACAACCTGACCGCCACCGCCTGACCAGCCCACCAAACCCGAACCCGACCAACTTGCCAGTCTCCGACTAATCAGACGCACACAAGGGCAACCTCAGTAGACAGCGAACTTGTCGGACCCGGCCAGTAGAGTCGTCTTCGTGTATGGTAAAGCGGACAGCATTGCTCTTAAGTCGACTCTCACCGCCACCACCCGCCCGGACGGCGCCTTTTTAGAACTCGTTCGCCGGTGTGGGATTCTCCTCATTGACCATCCCAGGGTTGTGATCAACGCGGACAGACTATCTAGTCTTGTTGCCAAGGTGGCCGAACAGGCAAGAATCAAGAAAGCCGCATATCAATGGAACGACCCAAAATTTTGGCCGATTGAGACGGATGCGTCGACCCGTTCCCAACTACTAACTGTTGGAAACAGTATAAATTTTCGATTCTGGCGGTTTTCAGAATCACGAGAGGTAGTCTCGCTAGGTGGATACCTGAAAGGTGAGTACGTTGCAGGTTCAATGTATATGTGGCGCTGCCTGCGTCTCGCTTATGATTCAGGAACTCCCATCACAGATGCCAGTTATCTGGCAGCGATGGACGACGGTACCTTCAATCATATTTTTCAGGATGACAACGGCGCAAACCCTCTTCAAGAGGCACTTCCAGATCGGATTAAGAATCTTCGCAACTTGGGAGAGGTCTTGATACACGACTGGGATGGACAGTTCCATAATCTAGTTACCAAAACCAGCGGATCATTGTCCAATTTTTTGCACATGAGTCGTGGCTTCCGCGCGTTCGACGATCCCATCGCTAAACTAACGCTCGTCAACGCACTGATGCACCGGGGGAGTGGACTAGCAGTATTTAAAGAACCGCTGCTTCCCGCAATCGACTACCAGCTGCTCAAGCAGTTATTGCGCCAGCATGTGCTGACAGTCGATTCTGCACTTGACGCAAAAATACGCTCGGATGTCCACCTGGACCACGCCGAAGCTTATGAACTACGCTCCGCCGCGATGGAGGCTCTGATCGGCGTGCAATCCAGGACTGGTCTCTCGGGGGACATAATCGACAATCTGCTGTGGATGAACCGAAATATCTGCAAGGACCGTCAGCCAAACTGCGAAATATGCCCCTTCATGTCCTTCTGCGATAAGGATGTCACCCTCCGGAGACCGCTACAAATTACACGCCACTACTGAAAGGATGATCGCAATGGACGAAGTCAACCTCACATTTGAAAAAGGATCACTACCAGACTGGCTACTGGATGCGCCACTCTTCGTTGACGATGCGTTGATTCGATCACTGTACTATGCGGTTGCTCTACCCGAATATGAGCAAGAGTCTCTCACTATCGCAGCGGAGGATATCAAAACGAAGACGTGGTCGGTAGGCGGCAAGGCCGAAACTGAAGCGTCTTTTGGAGGAATTGCTTCGTTTCTCGCATCACTAAAAGCGAGTGTTGGTATCGAAGCTAGCCGCGGCGGGACAGCGGAGGAGAAGAATGCTAGCACCATCGAGTTAGTTCCCGTCGACTCCTCCGAGAGGCGCCTGCTAAACCTGGCGGTACACTATTCTGCGAACCTTGAGGAGCGTACATGGAACGTCTTCGGGTTGAAAGACTTCAGTTGGATAACGGATGCTGCACGGGTGGCTAGCCAGGGTAAACCGCTCATCTTTCTCGATGTACCACATGGCGTTCCAATAGTTCCTATGGCTGCCGAATTGCCTGACGGAAACGTCATTCTCTTCTACAATCGAATTTCTTCCGCGGTGAAAGGTCCGAGTGAGCAACTTCCGGCAGAATACCCGCGAAAACTTGATCCCGACGGCATGAACGCCTACTGGGACTGGTTCCAAAGCAAGAAACCTGGAAAAGACGCCGACACATCGTACATTCTCATGCATGTGGTTGAAGAGGCAATCGGAACAGGCGGTCGTCCGCGTTGGATCGATTTCCGCGTACCCCTTGGGGACGTCGGAAGTCAAAACGACAGTCTTCATCTACACTTCAAAGCCCGTGAGAAATACGACACGGGCGATTTCGCATATCACTTCGTGCACCGAGGTAGAAAGCATGGTTTTCGCCTAGTAGGAATGTTGAAGGAAGGGCCAGCCCTCAACGTCCTCGCATTGTACGAGAAGTAGTTCGGACCTTCCGCCCCACCGACTTCACCGGACGTACGCCACCACCGGACGACCGGCAAGAGCCAGATGCGGGTTACGGTCCTGCGGACAGGCCCGTTTCTGCACTCCGGGATGCGCAACATCAACGCGGTTCTTCGATGTTTGGCGGGCAATGCCTGGTCAGACCTGAGTTGGACCTCCTGACCCGATTTTCGGGCGTCGGCTGGTTATCGGTGCTGGTCAGCGTGTTGACTGTCTCGAATCTCGAGCACTAAATGTCTCGGATATGGTCGGTTGGTGAGCCCGTATGTCCGGAAGGTGACGACCGCATCAGGAGCGACGGCGGTGCAGATTGCCGAGACCGTGCAGGGCCGCCGACGGATCGTGGAACACATCGGCTCCGCGCACACTGAGGCGGAGTTGGCGGCGTTGATCGCGGTCGCCAAAGGCAAGATCGAGGCCGGTCAGCAACACCTCGACCTCGGCTTATCCGGTACCGAACAGGTGCGGGCGGGCGGTGAGGCGGTGATCACCCGCTATTCCAGCGAACTGCTGTGGACCACCCTGACCAGCTCGTATCGGCGGCTGGGATTCGATGTGCTTGGCGATGACACCTTCGCCGCGTTGGTGTGCGCCCGGTTGGTCGAGCCGACCAGCAAACTCGACACCGGGCGCGTGCTCGATGACATCGGCATCAGCGCGCCGCACCTGTCGAGCATCAAACGGGCGTTGGCCCGCTGCGTGGAACGTAACTACCGCAGCCAACTATCGAAAGCGTGCCTCGATCACGTCATTACCCAGGGGCCGGGTGTGGCGCTGGTTCTGTATGACTTGACGACGCTGTATTTCGAAGCCGAGGACGAAGACCAGTTACGCAAAGTCGGCATGAGCAAAGAACGCCGCGTCGACCCGCAGGTCACGGTCGGGTTGTTGGTGGCGCGCAACGGATTCCCACTCGACATCCATGTCTTCGAAGGCAACAAGGCGGAGTGCGACACGAGGTCGCATGCGTTGAGCGGATCACGATGAAGGAGGCACCTGTGGTGACGTGATCTTCGGTCCGTGCTCGATGGCCGGTCTCCGTCCTGGCGTGCGTCGCGGGTAACTGCGGGGTGCGGAGCCCAGGAGTTAAGCCGAAGGGTTCTCGTTCCTTCCGAGGGCAACGGGCGAGGAGAAGGACGGGCGGGCGAATACGGATGAACCCTTGGTTGATGCCTCGTCATGTTGAAGGGCCGGATAGAAGGATGTGGGACCGGCCTGAGAATAGAGACGCGTCGCTGGGATGCGACAGATGCCGACCGCCGATTGGCAGGCGGTTGGGTGAGCACCATCGTCTCCGGGGTATAGAGGGCGCCCACTCCGTCCGTGTCTGACCTGAGTTGGACCTCCTGACCGGATTTTCGGGGTTCGGTTGATTGTTGGTGCTGGTCAGGGCGTTGGTGGCCTCGAATCTCGAGCACTAAATG
>NZ_JBITWL010000038.1:0-32908 GCF_044543825.1 Gordonia sp. NPDC062954
TGGAGGATCGACTACAACGCCAACCGACCCCATTCGGCCCACCACGGACTCACCCCCGCCGAGTTCGCCCTACAGTGGACCACGACCCACCAACCCCAAGCCGCATAGCGACTGGACCATCGAATGGGTCCCCCTCAATAGCACCGGTTAAGGTGACTCTGGGTTACTTGACATAAGGTAAATTATCGGCGCGAACTAGGACGAGTGAAAGTGATTGTGAGGCAGTATATTTACCGCTTCTTGAGTGGCTACCGTAGCCGCCACACCGCAAGCCAACAGCGGATCTGTTGTGGCCGTTATCGTTTCCTCAATCGCAATCCGATGAACTGTTGGTGATCCTCATGGCGCGGCCATCGCGCTCGGTGAACTCGTGTCGGTTGTCGAATGTCGGCAGCTGGCGTCGTTGGTGCGCGAACTCTGCTGCCACCGTCTGGCGAAGGGCCGCGGGAGCAGCCGCGATCGCGTGTTGCTCTACGTGGGAACGAAGGTGCTCAAACAGGTCCCATCCTCGCCGGTGCTCACGCTGACTCATCGGTGAGTCCGGGTATCGACGATCTAGGAACTCACTCAACGGCACAGGTAGTTGCTCACGCCCGAACCGACCCAGAGCGTCAATGTCGCGCCAGCGTTTGAGCAGGACAAAGATGTCGACGCCGCGTTCGGCTAGTCCATCGAGTCTGAGTAGGTCACGCCAGGTGAGAATTGCTGGCACGTGGACTTTGGTGATGTTGGGATTCTCGTTGTACTTGACTACCAGGCCGAATGCTCTGGTGTACACAGCGTTCTCGACCGCGATGTCGCCCGGGATTCCCGCGTCGGGAACAACCACGATCGGGACGAATCTGGTGCGGCCAGTGACCGCCGTACGCAGCCTGTTCCAGCCTCGGTTCATGAAGAGTTCGACGGTGCTGAGTAGCTGTCGGAACTTGGTTGTCGTGAACCGCTGCTCGATCTCGAGTTGCAGCGATTCGATCGTCGCCTCACCTTCCGCGAACGGTTGGGGCAAGTTACGCATGTTGGCGTCGATCAGAATGCAACCGTGCCCACGGAAGAGTGCGAAGTCGCAGATCTTCGGCAGCGTCGACTTTTTCGTTCGCCAGACTCGCTTCATCTCGGCTTCGTCAACAAGGACTGTCTCCCCCGATTCGTCGTAGGTACAGATGCGTTGGAGGACCTCGCCAACGCGTTCCTCGAAGATGTTCCGCATTGCCTCCGCGTAGTGGTCGGCCTTCTTCGAGTCGGTCGCACGCAACATGTGTTCGGTCTCGAGGTAGAGATGGTCTCCGAAGATGCGCTGGATCACGTACTGAAATCTGATAGGCAGCAGTGTGCCGTCGTCGATACGCACAAACGGGGTCTGTTGCAGCTTGTACCGAGTCCACAGCGACGCATTCTCGGATCGTTCCTGCGCCAGCTGTGCGCGCAGGTCTGCGAGCGACACCGTGCAATGGTCCATCAGGAAGTCGACGGCCGCTGGTGGAGCGGCGTATCGAGCGAAGAATTCAGGCTCAATACACGTGAACCCTTCGTGCTTCCAAAGGTTGTAGAACAACCACCCGAGTGACAGGAAGTCGTCTGCTCTGGAGTTGCATGCGACGACCCACCCTGGTCACTCAGCCACGCATTGAGCTCAGTAACTCGTGCTTCCCACTGCTGACGAGTAGGTCGTACCTCCCACTCTGACCTCGCGGACCTCAACACTTCTGACGCCTTTTCCAGGAGCTGCGCTGCACGAATGAACGACGCGGCGCGATCGGAGTGTTCCTCGACGTTCAGGAGCCCGGACGTAAGTCCGCGCAACGCTGTCGACTGTTTGTTCGCTCCGAGTTCAATCTCGGTCGCCAGTTCCTCCGCTGACGCGGATAGCCGGAGTCTGCTCTCAAGCGCCTCGAGTTCCTGGTATTCATCACTTGCCTTGAGCTGCTCGAGATGGCGCAGACGACCCCGCACCTCTTCCAGCTCGCCTCGAATGCGGTCGGCCTTCTCCAACTCGGCGAGCAACTGCCGCAGCTTGTTTCGCTCAGCCTTAAACTTCAGCTGGAGCGATTCATACTCCTCGTCCCACTCTGGTCGCCGAATCTGCGGCATATCATCGAGGATGGTCAGGAAGCTCTGCGGCTCTGATGCCAGCTCATAGATCTGCTTTTGACTGAACACGCGAACCGGCACCCGGTCGGACACACGCCCAGCCTGTGGCTGCCATTGGGATCCGTCCCAAAGCTCGATCTTCGATTGCGTTGGATCAGACCCGGCCCACGTCACCTTCAATGAGCGTCCGTCTCTGACGTACTCGACGGTGATTCGAGTCTCGCTGGTCCACCACCGATGATCCGACTCGACGACGGGATCAAATCTAACTAGATCACCGGCAATGCCTTTTGGCAATTCGCTTGTCCGGCCGAGCGCGAGCCGGAGGAGCTCGATGACAGTTGACTTGCCCACACCGCGGCCGCCGATGAGGCAATTCATCCACGGGCCGAACTGGTACGTTTCGGTGGCTCCTCCGTGGCTCACCTCGAGCGAACGGATATAGCCGTGGTCAACGTCGTTCGGATCGTCGTAGTCCTTGCGGCACCGCCGGATCGACTCGAGCGGATCTGTAAGCGCCAAGCGCAGACCCTCAAGGTCGAGGCGTTCTGCCTTGACGAGGGTGAGGTGCGTGCCGGGTGCCTTAGCAGAGTCCGGGTCTGAGTGAGACCCAGTGGTGAGATGGTGTGCGTCGGAACCTAGGAGCGGCACCCAGCCTGAGGCGTCGGCAGTGCTCAGCGCACTATCATCGATCACCTCAACGGCGTGAATGTGAGGACTTTCACGCAGGACGGCCAAGTCGCGTGGATCGATCCCGAAAACACCCTGCTTCTTGTCTGCATGAGCAGGTACGAACAGTCCACCTAGCTCGTTGACGATCTTCGCCGCAGTTGCAACCGTCACATCGGCCGTTTGGTCACTGCCTCCCCGGGTGCCCTTGTACTGGCACAACGTCAGCGTCTGGTTGACAACCTCGGCTGGGCTCTGGGGATCGAAGATCGCGAGAACGTGAGTCCCATTAGTCACCGTCACCTCGACACCCGGGAAGATGACGAACGGCCTGAGTCCTGGATTCTCGGCCTTAAGATCGGCCAGCGCATCACGCGCTTGCTCGATACCTTCATGAGTGTTGTGATCGGTGACGACGATGCCATCCACGCCGGCGTCGATATAGGCTTGAATCCACTCCTTGAAGGTTGGCTTCGGAGCGCTGCTCCTCACGTCGGCGATACCGCCGTAATCAAATGACGCCGGGGAGTGCGCATGAATGTCAAGACTCCACCAACGCGCCCCCACACCCACCACACCCACCCCTTGATCCGTCATAGCATCGGTTCCGGATTCGTCGGAAACTCCAGCCTGCGTTCGCCCATGCTGAATGTTGTCACGCTAGATGCACTTTCGTGAAACATCCTCGTGCGCATGTTTCGAATCCGTCGAATACCCCGTCCTCACCGTAGGCACCAGGGCCCTTCGGTGTGGCCAAGCGCCCAAGCCCAGGGAGGCCCCAATACTGTTACTCCAAATGCGAGCGGTACCGAAGTGGTGGAGGACAGAGATGTGAGATCCAGTTGGAATCTCGCAAGTCGCTAACAACACCTCTCGGCCATGTCCGGCACCTCTTACGTAATCATCGAACACTGCCGTGCAGCTGTCTATTTCATGGTCTCGTCGATGAAGGAATGCGGTCAGGCCTTCCACCGGCATCTCCACTAGTCACGAATGCGTGAGGAAACTGAACAACATCGAAGATAGACCGACGTATCGGAGTAGGTTTCAGAGTTCAACCGACCCCGTCGACGCATGGCGACTTGAGGAAGACAGCCATCACGCGGTGACGGTGTACAAGCCTGACGTCCACCACACGATCCCATACGGAATGGGGATTCGAGCTTCGGGATTCCGCGTCGGAACGCCGATTTGAGTGATCTGAAGTCTTTCCGACTCGTCAGTCCAGATAGACATCGCCGACATGTCCTGGCGGGGCTCCCTGATCGACCGCGTCGACTACGCCTACGTCGACGGAGCACGCGGCATCGTGCCCATCGGGAGCGGACATCAGGGACTCGTGGTGACTAAGTATCAAGCAGCCGGACAGCGTGTTGCCGTGATCTGGTGGGCAATCTTTCAGTTCTTGGTTACGGTGGCCTACTCTGCGGAAGCGATCCTGTGCATCTCGGCGCGGGCGATCAGTTTCAGGCGTGCCCTGCCGAGAGCGTGTCCGGCGTCCAGTTCGGCGTTGTTGATCCGTTGCCAGCCGTCCAGCCCGATTGGTTGTGTTCCGCGGCCGTCGAGCAGCGAGACGAGGTCCTCGCGGTAACCCTCGCGCGGTGTGTGAATTGGCCTGGCCTGGAAGTCGTCGATCACCGCCCTTGCTACCTCCCGCGCGTCGAGTTTGTTCATGCCTATCCCGCCGGTCGACCCTCGTCGTATCCAACCGGTCACGTAGATGCCATCCATCACGGTGTCGTCGTCTTGCAGCACCCGTCCGCCATCGTTTGGCACGGTGTTGGTGGCCGCGTCGAATGGCAGTCCTGCGATCGATGTTGCGGCGTAGCCGATTGACGGAATCACGAGGCCTGCAGCGGTGATTGTTTCCTGGCCGTCTGGCGCATGGAAGGTGATTGAGTCGACCTGGCCGTCGCCGCAGATCTGTACCGGCGTCGCGTTGTAGTGCAGCCGGACTCGCCGTCCATCGTCATGTGTAGGTCGTGTGCACTGCTGCAGTAGGTCGACCTTGGTCTGGATCGTCGAGTCCGCAGCAGCCTTCATATCGGCAAGAGTCTCCGGATCGACGACGACACTCACCCCGGGCGTTTCCATCAACGCCGCCAACTCTTGGTTGGTGAATGCGCTCTCGCTGGGGCCGCGGCCTCGAGCGAAGTCCGGCCAGCTAGTCTCGCCCGCCTGTTTACTACCTCCGCAAAGCGATGACAGCAATCCCGCCGCCGCGCAGCCTCAGCGCCGCCCTGGCCCGTCGGTCGCGGCCTGACGATGGTTTCCCGGCGCCGCATCTCCCGGCTGATCGTCGCTGGCGAACGGCCCAGTATCCGGGCCTGCCGGTAGCCGGCGTCGGTCAGTTTCTCGATCCGGACGCGCTCGAGCCAGGTCAACGCGTCCGCGCGAGGAACCCCGGCGGGCGATGGGGTAATCGAATGTGGTGGCACCACTTGAGCGTCCCTGACCGCTTCGGCCAGCCGCGTGCGGCCCACTGACACTCGGTGGCCGCCGAACACCCCTGCGACTAGGCCGGTCTCGGTCGGGGCTGACGCCGGCATCGATCTCGTCGAAGAATCGGGCCTTGACCAGTGGCGGCGTTCGGCGGCCACCGGTAATCGCCGGGACGATGCCGAACACACGCGTCCAGATCAGCGCAAGGGTCTGGGGCACACCCGCTACCGATACTCGACCGCGGTGCTGCAACTCACGAAAACCCGCTCCCGAACCTCAGGCGGCAACGGTAGTCGATCTCTGCCTGGCATACAGCACTCCAATCAGGAATGTCGCAGTCACCGATTGAGCCAAGACGTAGCGCCACCGCAAAGACCAACTGCGGCAACTGTATTGTGCAGGTTTCGCCTGCAGTACCGGCGCGGGTCGATATTGCCATTGGTGTGAAATGGACCTGTCCGACATCGGTGCAGACTCTTGGACGGTAGATGTCCAACAGGTGTAGTCACGTGTTAGCGCAACCTTCTATCACCGATTAGGCTATGAAGGCTCCGCTGTGCGAAGTCCTTCTGGGGCTCCGACATTGGCGCTGGCGCGGACGATCAGTTGCGGCTTGCACGTCTTTTCGGTATCGAGCTGAGCCCACATCGCATCGATCATCGGCTGCAGGAACAGATGTCCCAGCTGCCGCACCATCAGCCCGACCACCTGATCGGCGACTGGTCGGCTGGTCGATGCGGCACCTGCCGTGCGCAGTTCGATGACCTGGTTCCGCGATAGGTCGGTGAGCCGTTCCAGCAACCGGCCGTCGCCGCTCGGGTCGAGTAGCGCGCGACGCATGTAGCCGATGAGCGCCGGGTGCTCGTCGAGCATGCGCCGCACCGCCCCATCACGTGCGGCCGCCACTTCGGCAGGAGCACCGTCGCCCGGCACGGACGCGATCGCCGCGGCGTGGCGGTCGACGATGTACTGCTCGACCGCCGATCGCAAGCCGTCCTTGGTCTTGAAATGATGCTGCACCAGTCCGACCGCGACACCCGCGCGCGCCGCCACCGCTCGCATGGATACCGCCGAAACCCCTTCGGCGGCAAAGAGTTCCAGCGCAGCGTTACGAATGCGCGCCTTGGTCGTCAGATCGCTGTCGATCGGCTCCCCGCTGGACATGTCACCTCCACTCGAATGGACATCATACAGATTTCCGCATTTCAGTACATTTGCTCATATTCTAGGACATTCGTATAGTACGATGATCGATACCGTAGCAGGAGGATTTCATGGCAGCTCGAGAAGCAGTGATCGTGGGAGCGGTCCGCACCCCGGTCGGACGGCGAGGCGGCGCGCTGCGCAACTGGCATCCAGTCGATCTGCTCGGCCAGACACTGCGCACGCTGGTCGATCGGACCGGCGTGGACGCATCGCTGATCGATGACGTGATCGCCGGTTGCGTACTGCAGAACGAGGAGCAGGGCGGCAATCTCGGCCGGCACGCGGTCCTGGCCGCGGGACTGCCCGAGTCCGTGCCCGCGGTGACGGTGGACCGGCAGTGCGGCTCCGGACAACAGGCCGTCAGTTTCGCGGCGCAGGCGATCGTGGCCGACTGCGCCGATCTCGTGATCGCCTGCGGCGTCGAGTCGATGTCCCGGGTGCCGATGCCACCGGCGATGAGGCCGGGCGCGCCCCTCGGCCCGCAGTACAGCCCGCGCGAGCTGGTCCGCTATAACGTCGATTCGGAGCGCGGCGAGCTGATGGCGCAGGGCGCGTCGTCGGAGCTGATGAACGCCCGATTCGGCCTGACCCGTGCCGAGCTGGACGACTTCTCGGCGCGTAGTCACGAGCGCGCCTGGGCCGCAACACAAGCCGTCAACAACCGGTGAACAGCTAGACGCCGAACTCAGCCAGTGAATTATCCGCCGATGGTGGCGCTCTGGTTCAACCCCGTGGCGTTGCGATCCACGCTCTGCATGAGTGCGACGCAGCACACTATCCCTGGTTGGCTAACACCCGATTTCTTAAACGATTGGAGTAAGTGATGAAAATGCAAGCAGCGGTTCTCTGGGGTCCCGGTGAGGACTGGAGCGTCGAGGATGTCGAGCTCGACGGACCCCAGGAAGGTGAGGTGCTCATCCGCTACGAAGCGAGCGGGCTATGCCACTCCGATGATCACGCCCGCACTGGTGATATGCCGATCGCGGTACCCACCGTCGGTGGTCACGAGGGTGCAGGAGTCGTTGAAGAAGTCGGTCCGGGAATCAAGAACCTGCAGCCCGGCGACAAGGTCGTCTGCTCGTTTCTGCCAGCATGCGGGCATTGCCGGTGGTGCTCGACTGGGCAACAGAATCTTTGCGACATGGGCGCGTTCATCCTCGCCGGCACCATGCTCGACGGCAGCTACCGCCGCCGCGCCCGTGGAAAGGACCTCGGCGCCCTATCGTTGCTGGGAACCTTCGCTGAGTATGGGACGGTCCACCAAGAATCCGTGGTGAAGGTCGACGACGACGTTCAGCTTGATCGAGCGTGTCTGCTCGGTTGCGGAGTGACGACAGGTTGGGGGGCAGCGGTCAACACCGCAAAGGTCCAACCGGGCGACACAGTTGTCGTCATCGGCTGCGGCGGCATCGGCGCCAGCGCGATCCAAGGTGCCCGAATAGCGGGCGCCGAAAATATCGTCGCGGTGGATATCGTCGAATCAAAGAAGCAGCAGTTAATACCGCTCGGGGCAACACATTTCTGCACGAGCTTCGAGGAGGCCACTGCGCTTGTTGCAGACCTCACCCGCGGTGTGATGGCCGACTCAGCGATTCTCACAGTGGGGGTTGTCGCCGGCGAAATGATCGGACAGACGCTGGAGTTGGTGCGAAAAGGCGGCGTCGGGGTTGTTACTGGTATTGCCCCGGCAACTGAGAACACTGCAACCATCCCGTTGATGATGTTCACGCTCTTTCAAAAGCGTTTGGCTGGAAGCCTCTTCGGCGAAGCCAACCCGAGAGCAGATATTCACCGGCTGCTCAGACTGTACCGAGACGGCCAGCTGAAGCTTGACGAGACTGTCACCGCCGAGTACCAACTCAGCGATATCAATCAGGGATATCAAGACATGTTCGATGGCAAGAACATTCGCGGGATCATCACGCACAGCCACTGAGATGCAAGCACGCACGGAGGAACACATGATCGACCAGAACACGCTGTTCATCGGCGGTACATTGTCACCAGCCCACGCGCCAGAGCGGATCGAGGTATTGTCCGCGGCCACCGAAGAAGTCATAGGAAGCGCACCAGCAGCAGATGCGGACGATGTCGACGCCGCGGTTGCCGCGGCACGACGTGCATTCGACGATCCTCGCGGCTGGTCGGCGTGGAGTCCCGACGAGCGCGCAGCAGCGATCGAGCGGTTTGCTGATGAGTTGGAGGCGCGTGCGCCGCAGCTCACCGAATTGGTCTCGTCCCAAAACGGGATGCCGATTGCCATCGCCGGAATGCTCGAGTCCGGGCTTCCCGCGACCGTATACCGGTATTATGCGAACCTCATTCGGACTACGGAACTGGAGCAGACACGTCCAGGCCTACTCGGTGGCCGCGCGATTGTTCGCCAGGCCCCAGTCGGAGTGGTCGCCGCGATCGTGCCGTGGAACTATCCGAACCTGGTCACTGCACTGAAGGTGGCGCCTGCGTTGGCCGCCGGCTGCACCGTAGTGGTGAAGCCCAGCCCAGAAACAGTCTTGGATTCCTACATTTTCGCCGAAGCGGTCGTTGCTGCGAACATACCGGCGGGAGTCATTAACATCGTTCCTGGGCGGGCGAGTACTGGCTCATACCTCGTATCCCACCCAGGCGTCGATAAGGTCACGTTCACCGGATCGACCGCCGTCGGCCGTCAAATCGCAAAGACCTGTGGCGAGCTACTCCGCCCAGTCACGCTCGAGCTCGGTGGAAAGTCGGCAGCGATCATCCTCGACGATGCTGACCTCACTGCGAACATCGAGGGACTTTTTCAGGCGACGCTACTGAATAACGGTCAGACCTGTGTGCTGAATAGCCGAATTCTTGTTCCTCGCACGAGGTTCGACGAGTCCCTCGAACTCTTCGCCGGACTCGTCAACGGTGCCGTCATCGGTGATCCACTTGATCCGAGTACACAGGTCGGACCGTTGGTCAGCGCTGCGCACCGCAACCGAGTGGAGGCACACATCGCAAAGGCCAAGAGAGACGGTGCGAACATTGTTGCCGGCGGCGGTCGGCCAGCCCACCTCGATCGTGGCTGGTATGTCCAACCCACCCTTTTCTCAGACGTTGATCCGTCAAGTTCCCTTGCACAAGAGGAAGTATTCGGACCGGTACTCGCTCTTATGCCATACGACGATATCGGTCAGGCGGTTCAGATCGCCAACGACTCCGCATACGGATTGGCTGGCACCGTATGGACCGCTGATGAGTCTCACGGTATCAAGATCGCCGAACAAATCGAATCCGGCACGGTAGGCGTCAACTACTACATGCTCGATCCCGTTGCGCCATTCGGCGGTATCAAAGCGAGCGGCTTAGGCCGCGAACTCGGTCCCGAAGGTCTCGCGGCGTGCATGCGGACCCACACGACGTATCTGTCAACGAGCGCGTAGCCGCCCGCGTGTCGTTCCTGCCGCACTGTCCACCGCGCGCAGGAACGACACCGCACTGATCGTGAGGTTATTTACATGACGGCGACCCACAACGACTGGCGCTACGGCGACAAAGTCATAGTGCCAGCACCGTACGCAGTGATACCGGCGTTTGGCTACGTCATCGGTGAACCCGACCGTCTCGGATCCATCCCCATTCGCATGGACGACGGATCCGCCAGCTGGTACCACGCAGACACACTCGTCCGGCTTGCAAGATGATGACGTAACCGCGAGGGATGTCCCGGCGATCTTGTGAGACTTTCTTACTGCTAAGAGCTGCGCTTCGCACGGTGCCGGAACCGTCGGTGATGAATCATCCGGCCAGCATCCGTCAACTGACGAAGAACGCCGACCCGATTCAGTACCAACGACTCGCCACCATCCGGTGTCAACGAGCTCTGTCTACCTCTTGGGATGGTCGCCAGCAACACTGACCCCGGCCGTCGACGAGTACAGCTCGCCCCCTGGGCGAGCATCAGTGTGGCGCCCGAATGCCGAAGTTTGTTCGGATGCTAGTGACCAAAGCCGCCCGCGTGGCGAGCCGAGAGAACGTGTGGCTGAGGTTGACTGAGTCCACTGGCGTGCCGACCTCAGTGGAGCACAACGGCCGTGCCCGTGCCTTGCGCTGCCAGCTTGCAGTTTCAGATCGGTCAGACGGCTGCATTGCCGACGCAAGATCCCGACTAGTCTCGGCGTCAGGCACAACACCCGGCTAGAACGCCTGGTCTCGATAGCAGATGCTCTTGTGTATGTCAGGTTGGTTGGCGTGTTTGTGCTGGTAGGACGGTGTTGTAGACCTCGCGGGCAACGTATCTTTTCAGGCATCTGATGGCTTCGCGTTTGGTTTTGCCGTCGGCGATGCAGCGGGCGAGGTAGTCGCGGGTGGGTTGGTGGCGGCGGAGCCGGACGGTGACGATGGTGTGCAGCGCCCGGTTGGCTTGCCGGTTCCCGCCGCGATTGAGGCGGTGTCGCACGGTTTTCCCGCTGGATGCTTCGATCGGCGCGACGCCGCAGAGTTTGGCGAACGCGGCTTCGCTGGTGACGCGGCCGGGGTTGTCACCGAGCGCTACCAATAGGGTGGCGGCGCTGTTGGGTCCGACGCCGTACACGGTGAGCAGGGCTGGGCAGGCGTGGGTGGCGAGGCGGCCGATCTGATGTTGCAGGCTGTCGGCTTCGGCGGCCAGGTGCTGGTACCGAACCGCGAGCCGGTATAGCACCAACAGCACTGATTCTGTTGGGGTGGAAGGATTGTCAGCGAGGCTGAGTTTCGCGCAGGTCGACACCAGGCGGCGTGGGCTCAAACCGGAGAGCTGTTCACGGACCGGGGCGGGTGCGGTGACGAGTAGGTCTTGCATGGTGGTGATGGCGACAGTTTTAGCATGCACGGCACTGGTGCGGGTGAGCGTGAGGATGCGGAGCATCTCGATATCGGCGCTTGTGTGGATCATCGACGATCGATCGCCGCTCGATCGGCGCACTACCCGCGCTTGAGGCCTGCAGGTGCGGCCAGATGTGGCCGGCCTCGACGCCCAGAGCGGTGGCGATGAGGTAGGCCGATTCATCGCTGATCTTCTCGCCCCGCCGCGCCCGCGTGAGGGTGCTGTCCGACACTCCTAGTCGGCGATGCGGTCCACGATCGCACGGCGCTCCATCTCATCCGGTTCGACAGAAGTACTGGAATTGCCCGACGACTCGGCATGAGTCTGCGTGGATGCCGCGCCGCCGTGGTGGTCGTCCGATGCCATGCCCGGCCTTTCTGTCGTGATCGCTGGAGCCGATGGCGCTCACTGTAACCGCTCGGCCGGTGACCATAGTTGGTCCATGTCATAGACCAGCGGCGGGTGGGCCCTTACTGGTCACGCAGCGGCGTGTCGCTGACGTCTGGCTGACTGGTCGGTGACGGCAATTGACAGCCGCTGACCCGAACTGACCTCTGATTGATATGGAACTGACAGCACGGCGTCCTGTTGTGTGGGTTGTGCACCAAACATGGTGCATACCAACTACATTCACTCAGGAGATGCAGTCATGCGTTTGAAAATCGATACGACCGATTCCCGGTTTCTGGTGACCAAGGTTCCGGAAATCAAACTGAGCTTCGATACCGGTGCGCCCCGGCTGGACCCGGCAACAGGGCTGGCCCAGTACGTCGTGCAGATGCTCGCCCTCGACGAGAGCGGCGGCGAAATCCTGAACGCGACGGTCGTGGGTGATCCAAAACTATCTGTCACCCAGCAGGTTTCGGTGACCGGCCTGGTTGCGATTCCCTGGAGTCAGGGAGACAGGTCGGGCCTCGCATTCCGCGCCGCGTCCATCACCCCCGCCGACACCACCGCGGCAACGCGGCAGAAGTAGCAGGTCGGCCAGGACGATCCTGATACGACCGTCCTGGCCGGCCATCGCCGGGCCACGTGTGGGCCCGCACACCAGTCCTCACGTCTCATCGAGACCTCGTTTCGCCTGCGCACCAGAGGAAACCACCTCATGAACAACACCCCCTCAACACCCAGCAGCGGTACACCCGATACCACTGCCGACGACATCGCCGGATCGATCGTGACCGGCGTGTGGCGACTGGTCCGATTCATCCTGGTGTGGGCTTGGCGCCTCCCCGTGGTCTCGGTGCCCGCGATTAGTCTTGGTGTCCTGAACTGGCAGACCGGACTGTTCTGGACCATCTTCGGCGCGGTTCTGATGGTCGTGGTCGTTATTGCGTGGGCGATGTGGTATCTGGCCTCGTTACGACAGATCACGATTGACCGCGTCAGATTCCACCATCTGGTGTGGCGGCGCTACCGGTCCTGGGCCGCCATCTGTGTCGATTGCGGCCTCGCGCGTACCTCGGCCGATCAGATCGCCGTTCCACAACTCGTGCGCGTCCAATTCACGCCGACTGATGATGTGCTGACGGTACGGCCGCTGCGCGGTCAGACCATCACCGATTTCCGCAAAGCCGCCGAGGCGCTCGCAGACGCATTCACCGCCGACAGCGTCACCGTGATCCGTCCGAGTCCGGCAGTCATCACGCTGGCCGTCCGACGCGCCCAGCCGCTCGCCGAACCCATCACCCCGGCCCCGACTGCCTCACCGGCGGCCAGTCGTGGTGGGTCGCGGCGGTGGTCATTGCACCTCGGGCAGCGCGGCGACGGGTCGCCGTGGCGGCTGTCGATCCTGGGGACTCATCTGCTGATCGGTGGGGTCACCGGCGCCGGCAAAGGATCGGTCCTGTGGTCGCTGATCGGCGCCGCCGCACCCCTGACGGCCGCCGGCGACGTGCAAGTGTGGGTGGCTGATCCCAAGGGCGGCATGGAATTCGGCGCCGGTGCACCGTTGTTCGCCCGATTCGCTTACACCCCCGAGGCGATCGCCGAGCTCCTTGCCGACGCTGCCACACTGATGACCGATCGGGCGGGGCGTCTGCGCGGGGTTACCCGGCTACACGCCCCGACATTATCTGACCCGTTGATCATCATCGTGATCGACGAACTCGCGGCTCTGACCGCGTTCGCCGACCGCAGCACCAAAACCGCGATCGACAAGCACCTCGGACTGCTGCTCACCCAGGGTCGCGCAGTCGGTGTGAGTGTGGTTGCCGCCGTGCAAGACCCATCGAAAGAAATCGTGCCGATGCGGCAGCTGTTCCCGGCCCGCCTCGCTTTGCGGATGGCCGAGGCCACCCAGACCACGATGATCCTGGGTCCAGCCGCGGCTGACCGCGGCGGGCCGGCGCATCAGATTCCGGACGATCTGCCCGGGGTCGGCTACCTGGCCCTTGATGGTGCCGCCGCACCAATCCTGGTGCGTGCCTTCCACTACACCGACCGTCACATCGACGACCTGGTCCGCCGCTACGGCCGCGCCGCCGACGACGCCAAATAGGAGATCGGGACAGTGCCGTCACTATCGTCACCCGTACTGCTGCCCACACCGGCAGCGGACTTGGACGCCGCCACCGTGCGGGAAATGCTGCGCCGCGCCGGCGGTCAGCACTACCTGCGGTGGGCAGCACGGGTTCGGGCGACCTGCTACTGCCTGCACCCGATTCACTTGCACCGCCGCCACGGCCTGGTCGCCGCTGACCGGTTCACCATCCGCTGCGGCAACCGCCGTGCCGCTGTCTGCATCTCCTGCTCGCGCCTATATGCCGCAGACACCTGGCAACTGGTGCACGCCGGCATTGTCGGCGGGCACCACAACATCCCCGACACGATCACCGCCCACCCCCAAGTGTTCCTGACGTTGACCGCACCCTCGTTTGGGCAGGTGCACCCTCCTGAGCACCGCACCCGCGGCGGGCAGCCCCGCCGCCCCGGCACCTACGACTACCGCGGGCATGTGCTGTTCAGCTGGTGGGCGCCGACCCTGTGGCAACGCTTCACCATGCGCCTACGGAGACTGCTGGCCGCTCAGCTGACGACGTTGGGGTTGCCGAAAGATACTGTGCGGCTGTCATTCCTGAAGGTGCACGAGAACCAGACTCGACTCATTCCGCACTACCACGCGGTCATCCGCCTCGACCGCCCCGACACCACCAGAAGGCAATGCGACGCAGTCGATTTCCCGGTCAGCAGCAGCGAACTTGCCGCACTCGCCGTCGAAGCCGCCCGCTGGACTCGTCAATCCCGGTCCGGCAGCGTCGCAAGATCGCCGGATACCTCGCCAAGTACGTCACCAAATCAGTCACCGATACAGGGATCAGCCCACGCCCCATCAGCCCAGCCGCCTGCGACGACCCGACCATCGCGACCCAAGTGAGCCCGCACATCCGCCAGATCTGGCGCACCCTGCACGACCTCGCCGATCAGCAGCCCGACGAATACGCAGCGATGGTCCGGTGGCTGCACACCCTCGGCTACCGCGGGCACGTCACCACAAAGTCCCGCCGCTACTCCACCACCCTTGGACACCTGCGCCAGATTCGTGCCCTCTGGCGCCAGCAGCAGACTCCGGCCGACAACGCAGACGAGAGCACCAGCCACCAAGACGACACCGACGCTATCGGTGAGAGAAATTGTGATCCATGGGAATTCGCGGGCACAGGACATCTCACCCACGGTGACTACCAACTCACACTAGCCGCCGCGCACCAACACCTCGAACAACTCTGGGCACGCCGCGATAACTCCGTCCCGCCGGGTGGACCGCCATGACCGCGCCCGCCACCGACGACCGCGCTTCGGCGCAGGTGCCCCGCCGTGATGAGGAGGAATTCCGTGTCTGGCTAACCGAATCCTGTGCACGCCAAGGAGTCCCACTGACCATCACCGACCCCACCATCATCAACCAGGTCGCTGTCCTCCTCAAACACTGACTGGGCTGGACCACAATCGTCGAGGGCAAGTCACCGCTCGCGGTGACGCGGCAGCACCGGCTTGTCAGACGTGCGCGTAACAATCATCCATGCCGGGCATCGCCCCCGATGCCCGGATACCAAACCGATGAATAGGAGCGAATATGCAGGTCAATGTACACACACGGAGCTGGTCACCGTCCCGCAGATTCTTCTGGTGGTTCCCGGCAATCAGCGGCGCGCTTGTCCTGACTGTCAGTGCCGGATGGGTGATGCTCGGAGCATCGGTGCTCGCGCTGTTGCACATCACCGGCACGGCCGGCCCGATGCATGTCGCGGACTATTCACTGGGTTTCGTTGGTCTCGGCGTGGTCGCCGCGATGATCATGTTCGGCGTTGCGGCACCGTATTCGATGACCGCACACCTGAGCAAAGGTGTGGTTGTGTCCGCGCGGACCATGCGTGAGCAGTTGGTTCACAACCCGCTCATCCGATCGAGACTACTTGCCATCCTGATGCCAGTCCTGCTGCGGATCGCAGGAATTACCCACCCGTACTGGCTCGGACTGGCAGCGACCATACTGACTGATGTCGTCATCACCTAGACCCCAAGACCGCTGCAGAATTCTGGCACAAGTTTGGGCACGACTGGGATATCCCCGAACTGATCCGCCGACCCAGCATCGCCAAGCAGTACGCAGACGCAGCGTGGCGCAGCGTCAATCAGCGGTGGATCACCGGCGGTGTGCTCGGGTTGATCGCCGCACCAGCGGTGCCGAAGTCCTGGACCCTCATGATGCACGGGACAAACGCGCTCACCACCGTCCCGTTCATGCTCTCGGTCGGCGCAGCACTGAGCGCTATCTATCTCGGACGTTCAGCCACCGTGTACTCCGGCTTGGCCAAGCGTTACACGTGGGCAGCCATCAGCTCCGTCCACCAACAGGGCCGGCAGAATCCACGGCCCCACCAGCGAGTGACGCCGGCTCAGCAGACCCGACGTCTGGGCAGCATGCGATCCACGTTCTAAACCACGTCACAATCGCCATTGCGGTTGCACGCGGTTGATATCCAGGCTGCGGGCGCCTTGCTTGCCGGCAGCGATCACCGCATGGTCGAGGACCGTTTTAACGATGGCGTGCCGCCGGTCGATCGACAGCTCCTCCCACTGCCCACGCAGTGATGCTCCGGTGCCGGCCAGCTCGTACAGGGCTCCGTCGGAGGAAACAGCGACAATGTCCTTGTGCGCCCGCTGAATACGTTCCTCGATCGGGTTCCGGGCTGTCATCCACTCCCGCGCGGTGATCGCCCCGTCGGCGTACAGGCCGGCCAGCTCGTCGAGCTTGCTGGTATCGACGGTGATCTGCGCGGTCAGCTTCACCGTATCCGGACTCCGTTTCGCCTTGCCCGCCAACGCGTTCCGCAGGCCCGGTGAGTCCAACCGGGCCAGCACCGCATCGACCAGCAGATCCTCCACCGGCACCGCCACCACCGTCAGCCGGCCGCAACCGCGGTGATCCGGGCCAGACAGACACACGTAGCGACGCACTCGTCGATCCTGGCCCTGCGTCCTGGCCGCGGAGAACAGGGTGTTGCCGCATTTGCCGCACCGCAACATCCCCGACAGCACATACCGCCGCGGTATCCGCTTGGTCGACCGCGCTTTCGCCGCGAACACCGCCAGTACCTGATCCCGCTGCGCCGGGGTGATGATCGGCTCCCACACCGCCGGACCGACCACCTGCCCCTTATGCTCGCGCAGCCCGGCGATCCGCCCCGACTGCACCAACGCCCGCAGAGTGGTCGTGATCCACGGTTTGCCCGACACGGTACGAATCTCATGGTCGTTCAACCATTGCGCAAGTGAGCGCATCGACTCCCCGGCAATGGTGCGGGCCACCAGATCCCGCACAATCTGCGCCTCATCCTCACGCACGACCATATTGCCGGTCTCGTATCCGAAGGCTCGCTGGGCGGTACCGTGCGGCAACCCCGCCTCCGCATTGGCGAGCATCTTGCGGGCTACCCGTGCTGATCGCCGCCCGGACTCCTTGGCGGCGAAGGCGGCGAAGATCCGCGCCATGAACAGCCCGTCATCGTTGCCCAGGTCGATGTCGGCGGTCACGGTCGCGACCTCGTGGACCCCGGCCTGCTCACACAGGGTGACGAACTCTTCGAGCTCCACCGGCCGGCGATGCAGCCCGATCGAGGTTGTAGACGATCACCGCATCCCGGGCACCGTTCGCCAGATCATCGAGCATCTGCCGGTAACCCCGCCGGGTCTTGCCCGAGTACGCGGACACATCATTGTCCACATACTCGCGGCCAATGGTCCACCCACGATCCTTCGCGAGCTTGCGGCAGTCTTCCAATTGTCGTTGCACGCCAAGCCCTTTGCCCTCCAAGTCTTGGGAGATCCGGGCGTACACTGCCGCTGACCGCACCGTGGGCTTACCGCTACTCATAGGGGCCAGTTTAGTGACTTCCCAGCTATCCCTGACTGGTGTGGCCCCTACCCGGATGGATATCTGATCAGTCCGACGATTACAGCATTTTGAAGTGTTCGATCACGCGGTCAGCCACGGCTTGGTAATGCGTTGCGTAGACGCGTTCCTTCGGAGAGAACGCGTTGAGAGGCTGGTCGATCTGTACGACTGTGTTGTAGATGCTCTCCAACTCAGCGGTTACCTTTCCCAACGTCTCGTCGACGTGCCCTTGGGTCTGTCCGTACCAGTGCATTGTGTCAGCGAGTGTTAGGATATTAGTGTTGCTACCTAAGCTGCTCTGACCATGAAGCTTCGTGAGTTTGTCGATGGCGCAGTACCGCACGCGCTCATATGAATCGATGATTGTGGCAACAGGATCAGCGCTCAGCAACACTGGATACCGCACGTTCTCTTTATGCTCGCGGTCAACAGATCCGTCCGGGGCCAGAGCAAGACCTGTCGAGACGAGGTGTGCGATCTGGGTCTCGAGTTCTACGCTGAACCCAAGTCCGGTGACGTTCTTGGCTTGCCGAGCGATCCGATTGAAGAGCTTGGTGAGCGGCTCACGCCAGCAGAGGGCGAGCAAGAGAACGGTCGCCGGCCATATCAACGAGCTGACCAGCGCAGCTGCGAATGCAAACCCGTTCACCTTGTTCTCCTGCGGTTGATGGACTCAGAGGTTGCCGAGAGCGTAGGGGTGCTCGGGGGACGGTCCGAACACAGCGGGGTGTTCAATTCTTGCCATCTGCAATTAACGCCGCACGTTGAGCAGTTCTCGTTGTCGTGGAGTGAGTTTTCTCCGCAAACTGGGCCACCTCACCCATCAGCGCATTGCTCCTGGAGCAGCGTAGCGACCGAGACGAGGGTGCGCGGAGACGCTGAAACCCAAGCCGCCCTCAGCCGCGAAGACTCGCTCGGGCTCAACCCGCGCCCGACCACTCCCGCTAGGATCCGTGACACCGCGACCACCCCGTCCAGCGACACGGTGTCCCCCGGCGGGGGAGTGTCAAGGTAGCCGCATTCGGCGAGCGCGGTCTCGAGCACCACCCGGTACGGAGTGTCAGTCACCTCCGCGACCGTCTCGAGTCGATCGCGTGTGGGCAGAGCGCGAAGTCCTTCGCGCCGCCACAGATTCAGGTTCATCCGACTCATACCGAGCCGTCCGGCTACCGCGGTTTCCGACAGACCGCGTCGATGTTTGAACTCGTCGACGATGCCGGCGAGGGAAGCTCCCATGTGGGGTGTCACCGTCTCATGCTGACTGTCATCAGGAGAGGTGTCAAGAAACCATGTACAGTGTATGTAAAGCGTAACTTTACATAATCTAAATTATCGGCTAAAAACGAGGCTAGTGGAAGGCTAGTATTGCGGCTATCATGTAGCCATGACGACAGTGCCACTCGGTGAAGCTAAGGACAAGCTCTCCGCGCTGGTCGACAGCGCCGAGAGCACGCACGACATCATCACGATCACCAAGCACGGCAAACCCGCCGCGGTGCTGATGTCGGCCGACGACCTCGAATCGCTGCACGAGACGATCTACTGGCTCTCACGCGCCGGCGTCCGCGACGACGTCGCTACCGCAGACGCCGAGTACGCGGCCGGTGAGACCGTCTCCATCGACGACCTGCGCGCCGAACACGGCATGCCGCCGAAATGAGCGACGCTCCGACAGACTCGTCCGCCCCGTACCGGGTTGAGGTCGCATCCCCAGCTCGACGCGACCTTCAACGACTCCCATCCCGGATCGTCCACGCCGTCATCGAATTCATCTCCGGGCCGCTCGCCGAGAACCCCCACCGGCTTAGCAAGCCGCTGCGCGACGACCTCGCAGACCTTCACAGCGCCCGCCGCGGCGATTATCGCATCCTGCTCCGCATCGACGACCCCAACCACACCATCGTCATTGTCAGAATCGACCACCGAGCCCACGCCTACCGCACCTGAGTCTGGTGCGTTGAATTCTCAACCGACCCGGCGGTACTTCCTGTGCATTGCCTGCTTCGTCGTTCCAAGGAGCGTGCCGATCTCTGCCCACGACAGTCCTGCCAGGCGTGCCCGCCGCACCGCGACTTCCTCCTCGCGGGCAATCTCCCGTCGCCAATCTGCGACTCGGGAAAGCTGCTCGATTGGTGTCTCGTCGTCGTCGCCGCGGTCCAGTCCAGTCCTCATGCAGACCAGCGTGCCCGTGTCTCCGCGATCCGTCAACATTGGTTGACGGAAACCAGTTTGAATCACTGCTCGTCGTCAGTACCCGCATTCCTGGGCTGTCGACCAGCTCTAAGACCTCATCATCGCGCTGCAACGCCAGGTCAGCATGATCATCGCCGCCTCAAGACCACTTGTAGTGGTGACGATGGAGTGATCGTAAGCGGAACACGCACTATCCATCACCGCTGTGCGAGCTGTCAGCCTCGCCATCGGTGCTATCCGGGGGTCCCGAGCGACGGTCCGGCCAGTTGGAAGGGTCGGGCAGCAAGCTGCGATCACCACCGAAGGCATCGCCGAGCCCGAAACCGCCATTGCGAATGGCCATATCCAGTCCTGAAGACTTCCACAACCTGGAAGCCACGTCATCGAAAGCTCCAGGGTTGGTCTTGCTTAGCGACAGCAACGCGTCGTTCAGAGCACCCTCTTAGCGAAGAATGCCTGTGCGGCGACGACTCCGACTGCGAACGAGCTGCAGCACGAATGGCCGAGGCCCACCTGCCTAACGCCCACCAGCTCCTGACGATGCTCGCCGACACCCTCGGCTACAGCCTCACCAAGCGGTAAGTAGGAACGAAGCCTCCCGCTGCCCGGACATCCCAGGCAGCGGGAGGCTTTCGCTCATACGTGGTTATGCCTGCGTGAGGCGGTCCTCGCGCTCGCGGACCAGTCGCACGATCCCCTGGAACACGCGGTACCCGCGTGCCCGCTGGTACCCGCTCACCGCTCGGTCGTACACCGCCGCGACCGGAAGGGTCTCCGACTCCAGACCGCGGTCCTCGACCAGCTCCTCGTAGATCGAGTTGAACGGAGCGATCCAGTTGTTCAGGCGGCGATCGGGACCGTAGTCGCCCAGCCGGTACACCGACTCCCGCGAGACGAACCCGCCGTTGCGGATGAGATTTTCGCGCTAAACAAGTTCTCTTACGAACCGGCCCTCGGTGCCATAGATTGAGCCGGGACTCACCGTAAGGTGGGTCGATGGTAGCCACTTTCGCCGTATCGCGTGCAGGCAAGGCCCAGGTCGTCGCCGCCGCTATCATCGGCTTCGTAGTCGGGATGTTCGTCGTGATCCCGCTCGCCCATCTGACACGGAGCTGGCTGGGCTTGTCGGAACCCACCGCCGCGCCCCTGGATGCACCGGTGGACAGGCCGCTCATCGCCACGTACTGGGTTCCGTGGTTGCTGGCATGGGCGGTGCTACTCCTTCCCGGGATCGCGGTTATGCTCCCGGCACGCACCCGTTGGGCTGGCTGGGCGTACTCGCTCGCGGCTGGCGTAACGGCCGGAGTGATCGCGCTACTCGGGGCATGGACCGATTGGGGCTTGGGATAGACCTTGTCGATCAGGACTGCTTCTTGCAACTCGCCCTAGTTCAACACGTCCCGTTACCAGTTGAAAAATGCTGGGGGACAGGGCTTTAGCTAGCCAGATAGACATAGGCCCGTCGGCGTCACAGGCCGAGCTGCTGGCGCAGCGTGGCGAGGTCCTGTTGAGCGACGTCGAGGATCTCGGCGGCCGCCGGCGGGCAGTATCTGATCGCCTTGTCGTTTTCCGTGATGACCAGGTGGGTGTCACCGGCCAGGATGAAGTGGGCCTTCTTGCCTTTGCGGTGGGCGGCGCACGGACGCTCGTGATTCGTGCGGGGCGTCTCGACACGGACGTGGCGCAGGATCGCTTTGGTGGTGGGCATGCTGACTCCTTTGGGGCACGGTACGGGTGAGGTTTTACCCGCGTTGGGACAGTTGGGATCTCAACGTGTCGCGGACGGTGTCGGCGATCTTGTCGATGCGTTCGAAGATGGTGGTCAACTGCTCGCCCGACCACTCGCCGCGGGTGCCGTTGGGCATGCCCACCGCCTCGTTGATCGCCGCGGCCAGACGGCGGATTGCGATGACCGTGTTGTGCTGACGCGGGCCGCCCGTGACGGCCATCAGCTGGTGACCCCGGGTCGGGAGGTCGAGGTCGGCCAGAATTCGGTTGGCGACCGCCTTGGTGCGCTGGTTGACCCGGGTCTTGGCCGATTGTCGTGCCCGCTGCGGGGAGACCGGGATCGGCTGCGGCGCAGGGGGTGCGGCTGCTGCCTGCTGCGCCAGCAGGCGTTGGCGTAGCTGCTCGCGGTCAACGACGTCGCCGACACGAATGCCGGGGGCGACTTCGCGGTTCAAGATCTCGTCGAGGACCCGGTCGTCGGTGGGATCAAGGTAGGTCTGCTCGACGAAGTCGGTGAGGATCTCGTTGTCGACGAGCATGCCCTCGTCGAATCGGCGGGCACGCGGTTCGCCATCACCGTTGCCATCGCCGTCATCGTCGGTGGTGCCGGCAACCCATCCGTGCACCAAGGCTTGGTCATCGAGGTCGAGTTCGCGGAATTCTGACCAGCGGGCGTCGTTGTTGAGTCCGATGTGGGACACGATGTGGCCCTGGTTGTCGGGGTGCTCGGGGGCCGCCTCCTGCACCACGCGCATCACCCGGCCGACAAACTGGATGTAGGGCGCCAGGCTGCGGAAGGGCCGGAAGATCGCCGCGACACTCAGGCGCGGGTGGTCGAAGCCCTCACCGAGCATCTGCACCTGCACGACGCAGTCGAGCTGCCCTTGGCGCAGCCGTGCGATGACGGCGTCCTGGTCGTTTTCGTCCATGTCGGAATGGATCTCGGCCGCGCGGTATCCGCATTCGTTGTAGATCGCGGCGACCTGGCGGGCATGGTCGACCGAGCAGGCCGCGGCGATGATCTGGTGCTGGATACCGGTCTGGGCGCGCATCCGGTCACACGCCTGGATGCTGGCCTCCACGATGTGGCGGTTGCACTCGGTACTCAGCGCCACGCCGCGGCGGAACCAGGCCTCCTCGCGCAGTTCCAGGACTTCGTCGAGGGTGTGGCGGCGGGTGTCGTCACGGTAGGTGAAGTACAGCTCGGCGGGGGCGACGTTGCGGGAGTGGATCTGCTTGATGTAGCCGGTGATCATCGCCCGGGTGAACGGGTACCGGTAGACGATGTCGCCGTGCAGCTGCTGCTGGTCGGAGCGAAACGGGGTGGCGGTCAGGCTGACGACCTTGGCATTGGGGAAGCGCCGGAACACCTTCTGCCAGCTTTCGGCGGCAGCGTGATGGCCCTCATCGACCAGGATCATGTCAAAAAAGTCCTCCGGGAACTGCGGAAGCCACCGGTCGGCCTGGCTGGCCAGCTGCTGGATGTTGCAGACCACGAAGTCACTTTCGATCGCGTCGTGGACGTTGGCGTTTGGCCCGTCCAGGACGGCCATCCACGGCCCTGCGGTGAAATCCGACAACACCCGACACTTGGTCCAGAAACACTGCGGGCTGGTGATGTCCACGGCATCGGCGACCCCCTTACGGATCGTCAAGTTCGGCGTGATCACCAGCGTGCGACCACGGGCGATGCCGAAGGGCAGAGTCGCCATGATGCCGGTCTTGCCGCACCCGACTGGAATCTGCACGATCGCCGGGGTGGCGTTCTCAGCGAAGTGCTCGCGCACAGCACGGTGGGCCTCGCGCTGTGGCTCCCGCAACGCCGCGTTGGCCTCGACGTCCGCGTTGGCGGTGACGAACACACTGCTGTTGGCGCCAGCCGCGGCGGCCTCCTGGGCACGGCGATACTCCAGCCGGAACGGCTCCAGGTCGGCGCGCCGGTAATACCGGTAATCACTGCCGGGGCGCCGCAGCGCAGGCAAGGTGCCGTCACGATCCCATCGCCGCAGCGTCTGGGCGGACACCCCGAGATAAGCAGCCGCCTCCGCGACTCGCAGAAAACCTTGTTCAGCCATGATTAAAACTATACAACATTATACAACTCTAACAAGTATCCACTGCGTATATTGCCGCGCGCAAATGAGCTTCAACCTCGACACACTCTCCCGCTCACACGTCAGGTCACCTGGACGGGCCGGGCCCTCGAGGCCGACAAAGTCACCACAGCGTCCCGCTACATCAGTCGGGCAGGTAGGTGCGAGGCAGGAGTGCCGAAGTGATCTGCGGTACCCGATTTTCGTTGACGTAGATCACACATTGCAGATAGCGTGTCCACCACTTGCTGGTCTTGGGGGGCGAGTGAAGGTGGTGACGGTGCGTAGGTTTGGTATTGCCCTGGCCTCGTTAGTAATTGCCGCATTAATGTGGATCGGCGCAGGCGCGGTACGCGCGGACGTCTTCCATGGTTACTGGATCTACGGGAAGATCCACGAGGAATACGAACAAGCCGGTGGTTACAACTTCTTCGGCAACGCCACCATCCCCGAGTCAAACACCCAGAACGGCGGCAAGTTTCAGAAGTTCGTCAAGAACAGCTCGATCTACTGGCACTCCGCCGTGGCCGGCGGGCATGCCAACCAGATCGGTGGACTTATTCGCGATGCGTGGGGCCGAGTAGGTTGGGAGACTGGGTATCTGGGCTATCCGATCACCCGCGAGTTCGGCGTCAACGGCGGGCGCGCGAATCACATGGTGGCCGGGTCGATCTACTACTCGGCCACGACCGGAGCTAAAAACGTGTGGCTGGGAATCCGCGACGTCTGGGCCGATTCAGGCTGGGAGAACGGGCGATTCAAGTTTCCCACTGAAGACACCCGCACCACCACCTGCTCGGTCTGGGCGCAAGACTTCCAGGGCGGCACTGTGCTCTACAAGGACACGGGCGTCGGCGGCTACTTCCTACCCAACAACGACGTCGATGGGCAGCGCCTCGCCTACAGCACCGGCGGCGGTTTCCTCTACGGCGCCGAGCTGCAATCTGCGGTGAACTCCTGGAACCAACTCAGTCCTATCACGGTCGCGCCGGTAGGTGTGTTCGAGGTTGCCGATGTGGCGATCTCGACGGAAAACCGATCCGATGTGAGCTGGTCTGGGCTGCACACGCGCTACAACGCGCCGCTGACCAGCACTATCCAGATCAACATGCACTACGTGCAGGGCTACTCATCGGCGAGGAGAGCGGGGGTGATCGCCCACGAGATTGGGCACGCACTGGGACTGTTCCACACCTGCTCCAACGACCTGATGGCAGATAATGACGGGGCCCGCGGAACGTCCTACACGCCCACTGGGCTCACCCGCGACCTCTACCACAACAAGTGGGGATTCTGATGACCACCAACCACCGAGCAACACGACCGGCGGCCCTCACGCTCGGCATCGTCGGCATCTTCGCCGCTGCCACCCTGGCCGCGTGCGGCGAACAAACCGTCAATGAGGGCATCCCTCCCCTCGAATCGGCCACGGCCACCTCGACCGCCCATGCGGACTCGATCACCGACACCTCTGACCTACGCAACCTGATGGCGATCTCGACGCACGTCTTCACCGGCCGCGTCGAATCAGCCGCCGGCACCAAGGCACTCGGGCCACTCCCCGAAACTCAGTACAGCGTGCTCACCAAAACGGCGATCAAAGGTGAAGTCCCCGAGAGCGTGGTAGTCAACCAGCAAGGCGGAGTCAAAGACGGTGTCTACATTTCCGTCAACGGCGACAGACCTCTCAAGGTCGGCCAGTGGTACCTGTTCGCCACCCGCTACCTCGAGTCAGAGAAGTGGTACACCCTCGTCCCTGTCGACGGCCGCAAGCCTGTGACTGAACAACAAGCCCGCGACAGAGCCTCCGCGCCCCTAGCCGCAGCTGAGGCCGCGTTGCGCGCCAACCCCCAAAACCGGCTCGCACCACCGGCCCCACCGAGCCCGTCGATGACCTTTCCGATACCCCAACCCGGCGACCGCAACCCGCCACCACCCTCACCGGCGCCAACCGGTTAATCATCCGGTGGTCAGGGTGTATGAACCGTCCTGGATCGGATGGAGACCTCGTTTAGGCCACCGCCATCTCGGAGGTGGCTGTCTCACGGTAGCGCCTCTCGTACTCAATGGGCGGGCAGTAGCCGATCGATGAGTGCAGCCGCTCGGTGTTGTACCAGTGCACCCAGGCGGCGGTCTCGCGCTCGACTTCTGCGCGCCCGGTCCACGATCGCTGGCGCTCGATCAGTTCGGTCTTGTACAACCCGATGGCTGATTCCATCAACGCATTGTCGAGTGCATCGCCGACCGACCCGATCGATCCGGCCAAGCCGGAGTCGCGTAATGCTTCGGTGAACGCCAGCGCTGTGTACTGACTTCCGGCATCGCTGTGATGAATCAAACCTGTTGCAGTGAACGAGAAGTCGGTTCTACGTCGGGTGAACAAGGCCTGTTCGAGAACGCTGGTCACCAACGGTGTCGACTTGCTCGTCATCACCCGCCACCCGAGGATTCGACGCGAGTACACATCGACGAGAAACGCGGTGTAAACGAACCCTGCCAGGGTCCAGCAGTAGGTGAAATCAGCCACCCACCACTGATCTGGCCTGGCCGGCAATGACCACTTGCGCTCCACCAGATCAGGATGCCGCGGCGCGCGATCATCGCGCTGGGTCGTGATCGTGCGATGTTTTCCGCGGGTGACTCCGGCGATCCCGCAGATCCCCATCAGTCGGCCCACCTGATCACGGCCCATCTCACGGCCCTCGCGGCGCATCGTGTGCCAGATTTTGCGGACGCCGTACACGCCACGATTGCGATGAAACGCCTGGTAGACCGCGTGAGCGTCGTACGCCTCGGCCAATCGTGTCACCGAGACCGGACCCGCTTGCGTGCGGGCGTAGTAGGTGGACGGGGCGATCTGCACGCCGTGCTCAGTGAGCACTCGGCAGATCGGGGCGACCCCGAACCGACCCTTGTGAGCGTCGATGTAATCAACGATCACCGCAGTCGGCGGTCGACCTCCGCCGCGGCGAAAAACGCCGACGCTGTCTTCAAAATCTCATTGGCCCTTCGCAATTCAGCGTTCTCCTTGCGAAGCGCCGCCAACTCGGCGTCCTGCTCGCCCACCGTCATCGTTCCCCGCGCAGTCACGATCGGCCGGTCCTTCTCGATCCAGTTCCGCAACGTCGCCTGGTTGATATCGAGCAATGCGCCCACGTGTTTCCGGGCGGCGAGCTTTCCGCCGCCATGCTCGGCGAGGTGGTCGTGATACATCCTCACAGCCCGCTCACGCGTCTCTGGATCAAACTTCCTCAGTGCACCCATACCGGCATTCTCCTGGTGAGATCACGGTCTCCACCAGACCCAGGACGGTTCAGTAGAACCTGGCGTGCGGCCCGGTCGGTTATGGCCGTACCACAGGTCGTTGACCCTTTCGATCAAACGCTCATGCACGACCAGGGCGAGTTGACGACGGGCGCCCGCTCACTGTCTCAGGCACTTCTCGCGGTCGCCCGCAGCGACAATCCCTGGTCGAAGGGGCCCCACTCTAAGTCGGGTTCGGCGTTCAGGCCATCGTCCTCGGAGCCGCGGGACAGGGTGTCGATCTTGATGATCGCTGGGCTGGGGGCGTCGACCAGGTACACCATGATGTCGCCGGCAGCATACGTTCGTGGGGTCAGCCAGACGAGATCGTCAACATCCGGGTCGTCGTCGTCGCCAGGGAAGAAGCTATTTACGGCTTGCCGCCACGGCTGAAGCAGGCATAACTGCACTCGTCGGCCGTCCGCATTGCCGGTGCCGGCGACCCGTGGGGTTCTCCTGCGGGCTACGATTCGGCCCATTCAGCGAATTCCTTCCACGAGATCGGAATACGCTTCTGCCCGTGCTTGGGTCGCCACTGCAGATTGCCCTCAGAAACGTAAAGGGTGCCGAGAGTTCTCCCGTCGATCGCGACATCGAACTCGAAGTCGATGCCAGCAACGCGCACCCTACTGGCGCTGAATCGCACGTCGTGATCAGCCACGATGATCCTCCCAACAACGGCACAGTCTGGTGTCGATCCCTCTCGCGAACGTAGCGAACGACCATGTCTCGGGCAATGATCTGCCCGGAACCGATGCCAGCTCACCGGGCCAGCGATCGCCGGTTGCTTCCAGACCTGACCAGACCCCCCGGGGCGGATTGCTCATGTAAAAGGAGTGCGGTGAGGGCTGTCAGCGGCCGAACAGTGCTCGTTCGATCACATCCGGGGTGGTGTCGAAGTCGTGGGCCCAGTCCGCAGCCAAATCAAGGTAACGGCCGTACATGTCAGCCGGGCCGTCGATCTCCCACTCTTCGGTGGTCACTCGACGCAGACTGTCTACAACCCTGCTGTCATAGATCAGTGGGCGGCCTGTCAACGCATTGGCGTCGTACCCGCCGAAGTAGAGGAACTTGGTGAAGAAGCCCGCCGCCAGTCCGGTGATTTTCAACCGGTTGCGCCCGCTGAGGGCTTTGTAGGCGCTGACCGGCCCCTCGGTCCGCACGACAGCCAGAGCCTTGGCGAGCTTCTCCGCGGCGTCGGGCTGGCTGAGGGGACGCAGCGCCCGCACCATCGTCAGGCCCGGACTCGTACCCCACACCACACACGCCACGTGCAGTTGCGCCGCTACGATCGGCGACCCGTCCTGCACCGCTCGGGCTGCGACCTCAAAGACATCGCGGCGCGAAACCACTCGATAGCGACCACTGCCCGCCGACACACTGTCGAGCTCGTCAGGCCACATCGCAGCATCCGGCAAGCGTGCGCGCACCGCAGCCGGATCGAACCGAATTGACTGGCCCAAGACCCATTCGCGATCGGGAACAGAACCGTCGGGAAACAAGGTAGTCAACGCGATCGGCATTCCTTCACGCTACCGGCAGATAACCGGAGGTACGCGAACGATGTGTGACATAAGGTCACTTCACCCTTCGCGCGCCGTCGGTGGCGGCGGACTAGGTTTGGATGGCGTTGAGATAGCCGTGATCATGTAGTCGGTCGGGACCGGGTCACTCAGCAAGTCGTGTGACCCCCTTCCGTGAAAGTGAGAGTCACCGTGCAGCCAGACAACCCCGATGCCGTGTTCGTTGACGACAGCGGAGACACCGCCGGCCGGGCATTGATGACCATCGTCTCCGCGCAGCACGAAGAACTGGTGATCCTGACCGTCCAAGGCAGCATCGACGTTCTCACCGCACCACAACTGTCCGAGGAGGTGACGAACGCGCTGCACGGACAACCACGAGGCCTGATCATCGATCTGACCACCACCGACTTCCTGGCCTCGGCCGGCATGGCCGCACTCGTCGCCGCCCACGAGGCGATCGCACCGACCGGACTGTTCGGAGTCGTGGCCGCCGCACCCGCAACGTCGCGGCCGCTGACGCTCATGGGCCTGGACCAGACAATCGTCCTCTACCCCACCCTCGCCCACGCCGTCACCGCCATGACCAGACCCACCGGAATGAGCGGCAGCCCGACTGGGTAAACACGACGGCGTGGACTCATCACAGCACCTCGATGGCGACTCCACCGGTGACTTCGAACGATCGGTCGAGGCCACCGCCGAGGCCGCCCACAGACTGCGCGAACTGTTCACCGTGTGGGTGACAGCAACCGTCGAGGCCGACACCGAACGCCGCGCCGACATCGTCTTGGCCGTCTACGAAGCGATTGCCAACGCCACCGAACACGCCTACAAAGACGCTCGAGAGCCAGGCGCGGTCACCGTGCGCAGCCGCCGCCGCCCCAGCGGCACCCTCGAAATCACTGTCACCGACACCGGCACCTGGGACCTCAGCCCCGCACAGCGCTTCCGCGGCCGCGGACTCGCACTCATCACTGCGCTCAGCGACACCCATGCGCTTACCACCGGACCCGACGGCACCACCGTCACCATGTGCTGGCAGCCGACGCCCGTCCTGACGACATGATATCTAGTATCAGATTTCGAAACTACCTGCGGCAGAATCGAATTAGACGATACTCGCCCGGCAGCACTCACGTGCGGTCTTTCCAGCGCTCGTTGGCTGATTGTCGGGTCATGCCGGTCGCCGCGCCGATGTCGGCCCACGAGCGACCCAGCCGGCGGGCCTTGGCCACCGCGGCGTCGAGCAGTGCGTCGGCGTCCCTGCGGGCCTCCACGGCCGCCCGGATCTCGTCGTCGATGTCGATCGAATCGAGATGCTCACGCCGCCACAATGCTTGGGCGGCCGCCGCGACATCGGGCCGCACGTTGACGTCGAGGTCGATGTCGGGGGCGAACACCTGGTGGCGGGCCAGGTCCTCGAGGGACGCTGAGGGCACCCGCGTCCACTGGACGGGATCGGTCCAGGTCGACACATCAGAGCTGGTTCGCCGGGCGCAATTGCAGGACAACAGCCAGCCGACGATCTCGGCCGACGGCCGCCGACGATCCTCGTCCGGGTGCCGGCCGGTCCCGACGATCTCGTAGTCAACGCCGTCGACCATGGTCGACCCGTGGCTCTCGGCCCCGTCCTCGAAGAACGGCACCAACGCCGCCTCGTGCAAGTGCGTGGCGCTCTCGTGTACCCAGCCCATGCCGATAGGGTAGACCCGCTGTGTCAGGATAACCAGACACAAGAGTCGGGTCGCGTCAGGAGTACCTGACATAACGCAACATTATCGGCGTTAACATGACGGAAGTATCAGTAGCTGCGGTTACTGCCGTTTACCTGCGATAATTCCGCGGGTGTGGCGCGACGGTGAGGTCGTCCTGCTCCGCGCTGAGGACCTGGCGGCTATTCGGGGCGGGCGATGGGTTTGTCGTCCTGATTAGGTGGTGTCGAAGTCGACCTCGACTCGGAACACGTCGGCTCGAAGCCAGGAGATCGTGAGTTCCACGGGGCGGTGGTTGCGTGCGGCGGCATCGGTGCGGGACCGGATAGAGATGACCGGTGGGCGGCCGCTCAGTTCGAGGTGCTCGGCGACGTGGGGTGGCGCGGGGTCGATGGAGACGCCGAACCATCCGCGCTCGGGTTCCAGTTTGTAGTGGGTGGCCAGGGTGTCGTGCAATGAGTCGGCTGGGCCGAGGATCTGGGGTAGGTCGGGGACGAGTTGGGGGTCGAGGTAGGTGTCTGCGTAGCCGACGAGCTCGTGGTTGATGTATCGGTTCCGGGAGAGTGCGAGCAGTTGTCTGCGTGCTCCGACTTTCATGCGGCCACGGATCTCGGTTGGGGGGGTCTCGAGTCGCCATCCGGTGGTGCGAACGTCTGGGGTGAATCCGGCTTTGCGGACGCTTGCGCTCCAGGACGGTGGGATGTGTCGACTGATGGTGTAGTCGATGCGTTGGGACACGAAGGTGCCGCTGCCCTGTCGGCGGCGCACCAGGTAGCGCCTCTCCAGCTCGGTCAGTACTGCTCGGGCGGTGAGCCGGCTGACGCCCAGGATGCGGGCTAGTTCGTCTTCTGAGGGGAGCCGAGTGCCGACGGGCTGGTTGGCAATTGTCTCGGCGAGCGCGTCGGCGGCGGAAAGGTACACCGGTACCCGAGGACTGGTTTTGGTGGGTGCGGCGTCGCTGATGGGCGTGATCATACTGCGGGAACGGAGGAGGTCGACGGTTTCCGCGGGTCGTTGACGGCTCCGTCGGGCATTTTGCCTGCGAGTGATTGCAGGATGGATCTCGCCGCGTGTTCCTCGATCGCCAAGCGTGCCGTCGCGACCGCAGATCCGAGGTGCGGGGTGAAGAGGGTATGGCTCGTCAGTTCCATCAGGTCCGGGTGCAGGCCGCTGGGGCGGTCGGGTCGGGAGAGGTCCTCGAACTCGAACACGTCTGCGGCATATCCGCCGAGGTGTCCGCTGCGCAGGAGCTCGGCCACTGCGCCTTCGTTCACCACTGAGCCTCGTCCGACGTTGACCAGCAGCGCTCCGGGTCGCATCGATGTCATCGCCTCGTGGTCGAGCAGGTGCAGTGTGTCCGCCGTCAGGGGGGCGCAGACCACCACGGAGTCGCTGTGCTGCAGAAGCTCGGCGAGTTCCACCCGTTCCATACCGATCGACGCCGCGGTTGCGGACGGCACCGGATCGGGGTCGTGGTAGAGAAGTCGGGGATTGAATCCGGAGAGCATTTGCGCCACGGCCCGGCCGAGTACGCCGGCGCCCACGATGCCAATCGTGGAGCCGACGAGTGTGCGTCCGTAGAGCACCGGCCGCCAGCCGCGGAAACCGGCTCGCACGGTGCGGTCACCGGTCGCGACGTGTCGAGCGAGGCCGATCAGCAGCCCGACTGCCAATTCCGCGGTGGGTTCGGTGAGTAAGTCCTCGACTCGGGTGAGCCAGATGCCGCGCTCGGTGCAGGCGCGAACGTCGATGTTGTCGTAGCCCTTGAGTGCGCCGGCGACCACCTGCAGTCGCGGGCAACCGTCGAGGAACTGCGCGGTGATCTGGTCGGGCATGAACGCCATCAGCCCGTCGGCGTGTGCCACTCGGCGTTTCAGTTCGGATGCCGGGAGGCTGTCGTCTTGCTGGTTCGGCACCACGTCGCACTCGCGGCCGAGCATGTCGAGGATCTGGGGATGCACCCGGTGGGTGAGAACGACCACCGGGCGCGCGGACGCGTTTGTCATTGGAACCTTCTTCGTAATGCTCCGCCGAGGGCGTCGACCACGGTGACGGTGGCGAGGATGACGAGCAGGATTGCGGAGACTTCCTGGTACTGGAGGGTGCGGAGGGCGGCGATCAGCTCGAATCCGATGCCGCCGGCGCCGACGACGCCGACGACTACCGAGGCGCGGAAGTTGAGCTCCCACCGGTAGACGGTGACGTCGGCCATTTGGGGCAGCACCTGCGGCAGGATGCCGTGCAGGATCACTTGTGCCCGGGTGGCTCCGGCGGCGCGGGCGACCTCGACGGATGCTTGATCGGCGCGTTCGATCGAGTCGGCGAAGAACTTTCCGACCATGCCGGCGGAGTGGATACCCAGCGCCAGTGCGCCGGGAAGGGCGCCGAAGCCGACGGCGGCGACGAACACGATCGCCATGATCAGCTCGGGCACCGATCGCAGGGTGTTGAGGACCAGGCGCGCGACCGCGTAGACGGTGGGGTGCGGGGAGGTGTTACGGGCCCCGAGCAGCGCGAGTGGGACCGACAGCAGGACCGCCAGTGCGGTGGCCGCGATACTCATCGACATCGAATCCCACAGTGGGCCCCACCACCGGTTGATGTGGGTGAAGTCCGGGGGCCACATTGTGGTTCCCCCGGAATCGTGGAGGACTCCTCTATGCGGCTTCGGGCTCGGTGACTGCGGTGTTCTCGTAGTCGACCGGACTCATCATCCCGAT
>NZ_JBITWL010000039.1:0-29934 GCF_044543825.1 Gordonia sp. NPDC062954
CGCGCCGGTGGTCCCATAACTGGCAATCCAGGTGGTCCCATCCCCATGGCAAACAATCAGCCCAGGGTGGTCCCTTCACGGTGGCAAATGACAGCCCTGTTGCGGGGTATGCCTGCCCCGTGGTCACCACCCAGCACTGGTGAACAGGGCAACCAACATAGCGGCAGTCGTGATAAGCAGCAATGCCGAGATCACCAGTTCGCTGCGCGGTGCGGTCACCAATGCCGACGGCACCTCATCGTCGGTGCTGCTGAGAACGGTGACCGGCGCAACTTCTGACGCCGACTCCTGTGATGGTGTGCTCATGTGTGTCCCCCGTGATGATGCTGGCAGATAAATCCCCCTGCCACGGCGCATAACCACGTTCCACGGTAAGACATTCCACCGACATCGTCGATGTCAGATACGACACGGCCAACTACTCAGGTTCGCCGGTCCGAAGCGGGCATGCGCGCGGGCGGCGGGGTCGGTTCAGTGATCACCGCCCCGCGCACCTGCCCGGGTGGGTGCGGCCGGGTCGAAGTCGCCCGGCAGCAATGAGCAGGATGAGCAGGTCTAATTCGGTCGGCACCACATGCAGATTCAGGTTCCACACTCGTGCGGCGTGGCTCGCCCAACCGGAGAAGGTCGACTCAATTCGACACTCCATCCAACTCAGGCGCGCCCGGTCACCAGCACTCCTCAGTACCCGGTAACGAGGAGAACGGCAACAAAGGTCACATAACACTCCGTTCCAGCCACGACCGCCATCACCAACCCAGCTGCGCGGCTGTGTGTTCGACGTCCCACTATCTCGCCGATCGCCAACACCACCACAGCGAGGAACCCGATCAACATCCACAGCCACCACGTCAATGTGTCAACAGACCTTCCAGTCGACCCGGCCGCCAGAACCTCCCGACCCAACACCGGCCAGGGCGACATCGCCGCCGGCGCTCACACGCAGCCTGATCGCCAGGGCGTCGCGGGCACAGGTGGCCGACATCGTTGCGGCGTGCTCGATCTGCGCCCCGAGCATCGACACAGCGCCGCGCGGTCCGGTAGCGGGTGTGCACCCGAGTTGCCGCGCGGCATCGGTGACGTCGTGGTCGTTGAGGGTGAACGCACCCGCCGCCAACTTCTCCCGCACATCGTTGCCGTCGATCCGCTGCGGGCCAGCAGCTGCAGCTGTCACCGACTCACACATCAAGACACGGCGGGGTCCCCCGTCCCGGAGTCACGCACGTCTGTGCATGTGAGGCGATCTATTCGCGAGTTCGGGGAACCTGGCCACGTATGTGGCCATGACCGGCCAGTAAATCACGCACCGACGGGTTCGCTCGATGTACCGAATACCAACGTGCGGCAGCCAACTTCCTAGTTCGGCGAGCTGCCCGGGATCGGCGTGCGCCCAGTTCGGTGCGGGAGTGACGAAACCTTCAGATGTATAGACCGGGCTGTCGTCTTCCCATGTCAGGTGCGGAGCTATCGGTCGCACAGCCTGTTCATAAGTCACCTGCACCTCACGCTCAGCCACGCCGACGATCCTCGCCCTAGCGGCCGTCAAGCTCACCACTTTGAGATCATCGTCGATTCGCAGCGACGACGCCGGTTGTGGCCGCACTTCGTACACGTCTCCGGGGGTTGCGTACAGGGCAGCGTAGCCTCTCGCTACTGCGAGGCTGTCGGTGATGTACACAACCGAACCGTCGTCATCTACCCCCCGTGGACTAGATCGGTTACCTGCACCGAGTTGATAGAGGTGGTTGCGAGACAAAATCTCGTCTCCTACGTCAAGCCCCGGCGTCCCTCCATGCCAGAACGTGGTCCCGCTCGTCCGGTTCACTGCCCTGTACGGGTCCATCGCCCCCCTGTCGCCCCGACTGACTGTCTCGCGTAGGTGAGCCCCGGGATGAAGGGGCCACGGCTCTCTGACGCACAGACTCCCGTACGATAACGCACTGATAATTTTTGGGAGTGAAGAATAGGGGTGGATGACTGGTGAGTCGGGGTACGTCATCGTTCACAGGTGTTGTCGCGGTCGTTGCTGTCATCGTCGCTGCCGCAGGGTGCAGCGGCAGCACCGATGACGACGTCAACAACAGTGCTGGTGGCGCGCTGCCACCGGAATCGTCGACAACCGCCTCCACGACGGTCTCAACCCCGACGAGCAACGAAGAGATGCCCCTGCTACCTCGAGTGAACTCCGAAGCCGACGAGGATACTGAGATCGGGCTGATCGGCAGTACACACACCATTTCCGGTGACGGCTACACCATCCGTGTTCAGGTCAGCGACCCCGCCACCGTCCGCCGCAGTTCGACCTCGACGGTGAGCGTGCTGGTCCCGGTCTCGATCGACGTCGTCGACGGCGCGTACGACCTGAATCCGTCACATTGGGTGCTGCGCACACTCAGCGGCCAGGAAATCGACGGCATCACCAACTCATCGGCGCCGACCGCAATCGGCAAAGCCACCGTCACCGGCCACATCGAAGGCGTCATACCATTCGTCGACTACAGCACCCGCGGCGCCCTGACCAACGATGAGGTATCGCTGTCGCTGGTGCAGCTGGTCCCCGCAGGCACAGCGGGCGTACCTGTCGGCCAATGGAACTGGCCCGAGCCGGTACCTATCACGGAACTGCCCGCCGCACAGTAGCGAAGGCCTGTCCACCCGCGCAGCTACCGACGGGTGGACAGATGTGACGCGGTCACCTGCTCCCTGAGCGCGCTGTAGCCAGATCATGGCCAGCGAGGAATACTCCGTCCCACTCGGCACCGATCACACCGCCGCGGGGACCGAGCACGTCGCGATGGCCCGGGTCACCCTCAGCGCCCCGCAGATCACCGCCCCCGGCTACACCTTCCTGGCCGCCCTGACCCGCGAGGAGGCCGGCATGGTGGTGCGCACCGCACCCGGCCAGAGCCTCGACGGGTGGACTCGCCCCGATGAACACTGGTGTGATTATTGCCGAAAGTCCCGCGCGCGCAGCACCTCCTACGTTGTGCGTAACGAGGAGACCGGCGAGATCGTGCAGATCGGCAAGTCGTGTCTGGTGCCGTTCCTCGGTGTCTCGCCGGCCGGTTTGTGGGCGCTGCAGTACGACCCCGAGGACCTTGTCCCGGCCGAACCCTCGGGCGGGCCCGGCAGCGCACAGCTGTTCGGGGTGCGTGAGCTGCTGGCCCTGGCCTGGGTGATCACCGACGAGGGGCGCCGCTATCTCAGCCGGGCCGTCGCTGCCGACCGCGACGAGCTGCCCACCTCAGCGCACGAACTCCTCGACGTCGCAGGTGAACCGGTCGACAGCGCCGGCGCGGGCCAGGCGACGGTTGGCCTTCCCGATCCGGGCGCTAGCCGAGCGGCGTATCGGGACCCCTGCCCCCGCCCGCCGACGACCTCAGCCCCACCCGTTCGCGTGCAGCCAGTCGTCACTGATGCCGAAGTGGTGGGCGATCTCGTGGATCACCGTCACCGCGACCTCGTGCACGACCTGCTCGCGGGTGCGGCACATCGCCAGAATGGGGTCGCGGTAGATGGTGATGGTGTCGGGCAGGAAGCCGCCGTACTCGTGGTCGCGCATCGTCAGCGCCACCCCGTGATAGAGGCCGAGGATCGACGGTTCTTCCTCGTTGTGCGGCTCCACCAGGATCACCACGTTCGACATATTGTCGGTCAGCTCGGAGGGGATGGTGTCCAGCGCGTCGGACACCAGCCCGTCGAACTCGTCGTCGGACATGCGTACGGTCATCGGGTCACCCGGCCGGGGCCGGCACTTCGTCCGGATTCGGTGCGATACCCGGCGGCAGCGGAACCGGGGTGGGCAGCGCCCGACCCGGTGGCGCCTGCGGTGGTGGCACCGGCAGTTTGCCGTTGATGAGCAGGGTCGAGCGGGCATCGCCGACCAGGGTGGCGAAACCGCCCCGGTCGGGCAGTCCGAGGTAGCACACCGCGGTGCGGCTGCCGGCCAGCCAGCTGGGCTCCGACAACACCGACCACTGCACGTTCAACGTCGTCGCGTCGAGTTTCTGCTTACCGCCCAGGAAGCGGGTGGCCTGTACCGGGCAGATCGACTGCAGATAATCGTTCTGGGCCTCGACCCCCGGCCACGGCTTGCCCGACAACGGGTTGCCGAACCGCTGCGACAGCACGACGGTTCCGGTGGTCTGGAAGGCGTGGGCCTCGGTGCAGTTCACCGCGACGCCGGTGGGTTTGCGGTTGGCCGGATCGATACCGATGCACGTACCGGGTGGCCACTGGAAGGATTGGTCCTGCTCGGCGACGCGGCCGACGAATTGGTCGGCCATCCCGTCCGCACCGGTCTGCTGCAGCCCGCAGCGCAACTCGCGCGCACCCTTGTCCCACTGCACCTGCGACGGATACATCATGCCGACCGAGAACCGGCCCTGGGGATCGAGCCGCCCGTCCAGGTAGGCGTCGACGATGACCGGACACTGTTCGTCACGGATCGCGGCGAAGCGACCGGCACCCGGCCACGAGGCGCTTTCGCCGAACTCCGACCCGGGCAACAATCCGGTGTCGAGCGGACCGGCGACCTCGAAGCGGTGCTGCTGATCGCAGGCGACCTTGCTGGGATCGCCCGGGTTGTCTGCGGGCCAGTCGAGGCAGTCGTCGGGCACCGACTGGGTGAACGCGTTCTGGGCGAGCCGCTCGCCTTCGCCGATGTCGGTGCCGCCGACGCTGCCGCTCTCGTTGAACACACCCATGGCCAGGGCGATGGCGCCGGCCACGATGGCGCCGATGATCACCGCCGACAGCACCACCCGCACCGGATGGCGCAGTAGGGATCGTCGCCAGTCGCGGCCCTCGTCGTCGCGGGGGGTGTCCGCCGCGTCGGCCGATGGCGAGTCCTGTGGCGGCGCGTTGTGTGGTGACGTGTCGTGTTCTGACGTCTCGCCGCCGGGCACGTTCACCCAGTCGTCGTCGGCCCCGTCCCGCGGGGTGTCGTCATCGCCGTTCATCAGAACCCATCATGCCTGTTGCGTCTGCCGAGGAGTACCTACACTCGCGACGGTGAGTTCGCAGACCCCCGCGCCCGGCCCAGTACCCGACGATGTGGCCGAGCTCGCCGGACGGTTGTTCGACATGGCCCGCGCCGGCGACGCGCCGACCCTGGCCGCCTATCTCGACGCCGGTGTGCCCGTCGACCTGCGCAACCAGGCCGGCGACTCGCTGCTGATGCTCGCCGCCTATCACGGGTCGTCGGCGACCGTGGGGGTGCTGATCGACCGCGGCGCCGACGTCGACGCCGTCAACGACAGAGGTCAGACGCCGCTGGCCGGCGCGGTGTTCAAGGGTTTCGACGACGTGGTCGCGGCGTTGGTGCGCGCGGGTGCCGACCCATTCGCCGGCACTCCGACCGCCCACGATGCGGCCCAGATGTTCGGTCGCACCGATTACACGCGGCACTGGCAGTCGTGAATCCGCGCGGGCACGCTGACCAGCGGGTGCGACGCCACGCCACAGCGCCTCCAGTAGGGTTTCACACGTGATCGACCTGAAGATTCTTCGTGAGAACCCCGACCTCGTGCGCGACTCGCAACGGACCCGAGGTGAGGATCCCGGTCTGGTCGACGCGTTGCTGGACGCCGATGCCGCGCGCCGCGCCGCCATCGTCGAGGCCGACGGTCTGCGCTCGGAGCAGAAGGCTCTCGGCAAGCAGGTCGGCAAGGCCCAAGGCGAGGAGAAGGCCGCGCTGCTGGCCAAGGGCAAGGAACTCGCCGAACAGGTGAAGGCGGCCGTCGCGGCCCAGCACGAGGCCGACGAGGCCGCGACCGCCGCGCACCGCGCGATATCCAACCTCGTCGAGGAGGGCGCCCCGGCCGGCGGTGAGGACGACTATGTGGTTCTCGAACACGTCGGTGAACCGCGCCGGATCGACGACCCGAAGGATCACCTCGAACTCGGCGAGGCGCTGGGCCTCATCGACATGGAACGCGGGGCCAAGGTCTCTGGGTCGCGCTTCTACTTCCTGACCGGACATGGTGCGTTGTTGCAGCTCGGGCTGCTCAACATGGCCGCACAGAAGGCGGTCGCGAACGGGTTCACGCTGATGGTCCCGCCGGTGCTGGTGCGACCGGAGATCATGGGCGGCACCGGCTTCCTCGGTGCCCACGCCGACGAGGTTTATCACCTCGAAGACGACGACCTCTACCTTGTCGGTACCTCAGAAGTGCCGCTGGCCGGCTATCACTCCGACGAGATCATCGACCTCGCCGACGGCCCGAAACGCTACGCCGGCTGGTCGAGCTGTTTTCGGCGGGAAGCCGGCAGCTACGGCAAGGACACCCGCGGCATCATCCGCGTGCACCAGTTCGACAAGGTCGAGGGCTTCATCTACTGCAAACCGGAGGACGCCGCGACTGAACATCAGAAGCTGCTCGCCTGGGAGCGGGAGATGCTTGCCGCGATCGATGTGCCCTACCGGGTGATCGACGTCGCCGGCGGCGACCTCGGGTCGTCGGCGGCACGCAAATACGACTGTGAGGCCTGGGTGCCGACCCAGGGCACCTACCGCGAGTTGACCTCGACGTCGAACTGCACCACCTTCCAGGCGCGGCGGCTGTCGATCCGGTACCGCGACGAGAACGGCAAACCGCAGACCGCCGCCACGCTCAACGGCACCTTGGCCACCACCCGCTGGCTCGTCGCCATCCTGGAGAACCATCAGCAGCCCGACGGCTCGGTGACGCTGCCGCCGGAACTGGCCCGGTTCGTCGGGACCGACGTCCTCGAGCCCCGCTGATCTAAGGAAGTGTGGTGATCTCGCTGCGATGACCGCCGGAATCATCATCGCGGTGATCGGCTCGTTCGCCTTCGCCGCGGCTGCGGTACTTCAGGCGCTCGGTGCCGATCAGGTGGCGCAGCGGGCCGCCGTTCGCGAGGAGCGCCGCCAGTCGTCCAAGGCGCACCCGTCGCTGCGGTCGACCGTCGCGACGATGCTGACGGTGCCGTTCCTGGTGGGCTTCGTCTTCGACATCATCGGGTTCGTCGCGACCATCCTGTCGGCGCGGCTGATCCCGTTGTTCTTGTCGCAGACCATCATCTCGGCGCGGCTCGTCGCGACGGCGTTGTTGGCGATGGTGGTGCTACATGTGCGGCTGGCGATGCGCGACTGGGTCGCCGGCACCGTGGTGGTCGCGTCGCTGGTGCTGTTGGCGGTGTCCGCGGGAAGCGAAGGCGCGCAGAACGACCGCTGGATGCACTGGGCGGTGTTGGTCGCCGGACCTGTCCTGTTCGGGCTCGGCTTGATGTGTATGCGGATGTTGCACAAACACATTGCCGCGGCGACCGGGCTGATGGCGGGTGCGGTGTTCGGCGTGATGGCCATCGCGTCGCGCCTCGTCGACGGCCTCGACGAGTTCGACCTGATGGCGATGTTCACCGACCCCGCGTTGTATGCGTTGCTGTTCAGCGGGATCACCGGGTTCTATCTGTTCACCGTCGCGCTGCAGACGGGGTCGGTCAATGGTGCCGCCGCCGCGCTGGTGGTGGGCCAAACGGTGTTACCCGGTGCCGTCGGCATCATCTTTCTCGGCGACGTCACCCGCACCGGGTGGGGGCCGGTCGCGATCGTCGCGTTCGTCGCCGCTGTCGCCGGTGGGGTGGCGTTGGCGTCGTCCGGAGCGGTCACCGCTGTGGAATCCGCCGACGCCACCAACATGCCGACCGGCTACGGTCATCCGCCTCGGGAGCAGAGACAGATGACCGGCTGAATCAGTCGATCAGCCGCCCGACGTCTCGATCTCGCCGTCGAAGGCGAACGGGGTGTCGGTCGGTGCGCATCCGGTGAAGCTGCTGGTCAGCATCGGGCCGTTGACGCCGACCATGTCGCTACGTCCGTCGGTCCCCTCGCGCACAGTGATCTGCACGGCGGCAGCATCCTTGAACTGCGCCGGCAGGCCGATGGGTTTGATGTCGCTGATCGGGTAGACCAGGGAGGCCGTATCGCCCTTGACGTAAATGCAGGTGATCGGACCGGTGACCTGGATGGGCGTCGGGTCGGTGCCGGCCAGCACGGTCGCCGTATAGGTGCCGCCGGTGGCTCCTGCCCCGGTACGTGCGCCCTCGGCGTCGATGCGCAACAGATGCAGGTCTGGTGTCAGCGCCAGGTCACCTTGGATGCTCAGGGCAGCGGGTTCGGCCGCGGTCGCCGACGCGGCCGCGACGGTGGTCGCACCCACCGCCAGCCCGGACGCGGCGAGCGCGGATGCTGCGAGGCGAGCAGTTCGGTTCATGAGTTGCCTCCTTCTCGAGTCCCCCGACCCTCAGTGGAGTCCCGACCCTGCGAGGAGTTCCCCCGATCCCGCTGTCTCAACCGTAGGCGATCACCCGCGGCCGTGCCCAGCCTTCTCGCCGACCCCGGCAGCCGCGTTCAGGCCGCTCACCTGCGCGGATGGGCCGGTTTCGGCGAATTTGCCGGTTTCGGCGGTGTGCTCGCCGCGGCCGGGGTCGTCACTCGCGGCGGCCGGCGGCACAAACAGCACCGGTATCGCGGTGTGCGCAGCAACGGTCGCCGAGACGCTGCCCTGTAACGCGGCCAACAGCCCACCGCGCGGATGCGGCCCGAGCACGATGAGCCGGGCCTTCTCGGCCTGCGCGGCGGATACGATGCCCTGCCAGGTCGGTGCGGCCTCGATCGCCACGCTGCGGGCGCGGAAACCGGCCTGCTCGGCCAGATGGGCACCGTCGGCGGCCACCCGTTCGGCCATCCGTGCGACCTCGTGTGCGTTGTTCGGGTCGAAATATTCGCCAGGCGGGGGCGTGAACCCGACATCGGCCGGCTGCCACACGCAGACGACCACGGCGTCTCGGCCGGGGCCGACGAGCCCGGGGGCGGCGACGATGGCCGATCGCGCGAGGTCGCTGCCGTCGTAGGCGAAGCAGATCGGACCAGGTGTCGCGCGATCGAGGTCGGCCTCGGCGATGGGCGCCGGCGCCGGCAATCCCCGATCCACCGGCTCGGAACGGGTGGGGGCCGGTGCCGCGGTGCCGCGCAGCCGGGCGAGCAGCGGCGGGGAGTGCCAGGCCGCGGCGTCACCCTCCAGGAAGCGATCGAGGTCGGGCTTCTGTGGGCGAGCGCCGCTGAGCGCATAGACCGCGATACCGAACACCGCGCCGGCGATGGCCAGGCCGAATCCGATCCACAACGCGTGGCGGGTGCCGTCGAGCCGGTCGGCGGACGCGGCAACCACGATGTTGGCGAGAATCGGCGCCACCAGGAACGCCGCCACCGCACGCAGCAGCTCGATGATCGCGAACACCCGTTGCAGACTGTTGGACTGCAGCGAGAACCCGGTGACGAACAGTGCGGGCGCCACCGTCGCACCCAGCGCCAGGCCGGTCAGTGCCGCGCCGAGCAGCACCAGTGGCTGATTGGCCGGCAAGGCGAGCTGGAACACCACGATCCCGGCCGCCAGCAGCACCATGCCGACCAGCGGCAGGTAGTGCATCGCGCGACGCGAGATCACAACGCCGAAGACGACCGCCATCACGATGGCGCCACCCAGCTCGGGCAGATACAGCAGCCCCACCCGGAAGGCACTGAGCTCATCCATCAACGCGGCGGCGGTGAGCGAGGTGGCCGCGACCGAGGCCGCCGCGGCGAACAGGGCCAGCCCCACCCCCGCGACCGGAATCGAACTGGTGAGCACCGCCCGCACCGTCAACAGGGGTCGGCGTGCCCGGAACTGATAGGTGATCAGCGTGACGATCAAAGCCAGGCCGACGAACATCGGCAACGCCACCTCGACGTCGAACAGGCCATGGGTGGTCAGTCGCGCGGCGCCGGCGAAGGCCAGTACGCAGCCCGCGGCGGCCAGCCCGATCGCCCGCAGATCACGTGGCGCGGTCGGGTCCGCCGGCGGTGCGTCCTCGAAGGTGAGGACCGCCATGGCGAGCGCCAGCACTGCGATGCCGGCGATGATCCAGAACAGAGGGCGCCACTGCCCGGCCGCCGACTGCACGCCGCCGATGAACGGCCCGATGGCCACCGCACCGAACACGCACATGTTCATGATCATGGCGGTCTGGGGCAGACGCTTCTTGGGGAAACCGATGGTCAACGACGGCGCGGCGGCGATCAGCAGCATGCTGGTGGCGAGGCCGAGGAAGATCAGCCCGAAGGTGAACATGACGCCGTTTACCGCACCGGCCGTGACGACCGCACCCACCACGAGCACCACCGCGTACGCCAACAGCATCCGACGCTGCGGGAGGTGTTGGGCCAGTTGCACCGCCAGCACCGTGCCGGCTGCGTAGGCCGCGTTGGCGAGGCCGGATGCGAGGCTCATCATCTGCGGTGTCATACCGAGCTGGGCGGTGATCGTCGGTACCAGCGGTTCGATGGCCGCGGACAGCGCGAGATACGGGATGAGCGCGAAGGTGACCATGACGGCCACGGCCGGATAGCGTCCGGCAAAGGGGCCCTGACGCATCAGCATTCCTCAGCGGTGGCGCAGGCAGGGGCACGACGGGCGGCTACTGATCCGCGGGCGAGAGTCACGTGTAGCGGTAACGGGCTCGCGGCCTGGTCTTGTTCCCGCAGCGCCGATGTGTGTCAGGTGTCTCATCTCCGCCTTCACGTCCGTGATACTGATCGGATGGTCGTCGGAATCGTCGCCGCCGTGGTCGCGGCATTGGCCTACGGAACGGGATCAGTCCTGCAGGCCTACGGCGCACGAAGCGCGGTCGAACCGGGTGACGCGAACACACACGCACCGACCCTGCGGTCGACGATCACCGCGATGCTGACGGTCGCCTTCCTCACCGGAATAGCCCTCGATGGTGTCGGATTTGTCGGGAATCTGGTTGCCGCTCGGGATCTTCCGCTGTTCCTCGCGCAGCCGATCGTGAGTGCGAACCTGGTGGTGACCGCGGTTCTCGCGGCGATCTTCCTGCATGTGCAGCTACGAACCCGAGATCGGGTCGCAATCGGCGTCGTCGTGGTGGCGCTCGTGGTGCTCGCCGTCGCGTCCGCCGACGAGGGACACGGGCACGACGGTGCGTGGCTGCATTGGTCGGTGCTCGGTGGCGGAGCCGTGTTGTTTGTCGGCGGGCTCGCCTTGGTGCAGTGGGCCGGGCCGCGCGTCGCGACGGTCGCCGGACTGTTGGCCGGAGTCCTGTTCGGGGTGATGGCCGTCGCGGTCCGCATCGTGCACGGTATCGATCCGTTCGACCTCGCAACGTTGCTCTCCGACCCCGCGGCCTATGCGGTGATCGGGTGCGGCGTCGCCGGCTTCTATTTGTTCACGGTGGCGCTGCAGACGGGATCGGTCAACGGAGCTGCGGCGGCTCTCGTCGTCGGCGAGACGGTGGTGCCGGGCGCGGTGGGACTGGCCCTGCTCGGCGACGCGACCCGAGCGGGTTGGGAGCCGGTCGCGATCGTTGCGTTCGTTGCGGCGGTGGTGGGTGCCGTCGTCGTGGCGTCATCGCCCGCAGTGCCGCAGGGCTGAGTTGTTGCGCGCTGTCGTTGCGGTCTGAGGTATCTGCGGGCGGGTGCGCCTCGGTCACTCCCGCTGCCACCGGAGCGGCGCCGCTGCTGGCTCGCTCCGGTGACCCCCCGACAAGGAATGTGAGAACGTGCTGTCCCACAATGCCGGGAAAGATAGCATGCCGACTGCACGTTCGGCAACGAACGTGCAGGTATGGGCCGGATCGACCCCCGAGCGTCAGGGAAGGGTGCCGGTGGCTCAGGCGGGCTCAGCGGTGGACCGGTGGGTGGCCAATGCGACGATGACGGTGAGCAGCATGTCGATCACCTCATCCCGATCGGGCCGATCGGTGCTGCTCGCCCACAGATGGCCGGCCTCGGTCAACGCGCCGATGAATGCTGCCGCCTCGTAGTCGAAGCCGAACGGTGAATCGCTGAGACCGCCGATCTCCGCGGCAGCGGCACCGAAGAACGTCGTCCATTCTGCGCGGGACCGCACGCGATGAGCTTCGACTCGTGCGCTCACACCGCCGATCTCGATGAATGCGATGCGCATCCGCCGCGGCTCGGTGGCAACCGAGTCGAAGAAGGCGGCGATGGCCGGGCGCACCCGGTCCTGCAGGCTTGCCTCCGGATCGGCGCGGGTGAATGCGGCGAGGACCGCGGTGCGGGCTTGTGCGTGGATCATGTCGTACACCGCGATCAGCAGATCCTCACGGCTGTCGAACAACTCGTAGAACTGCCGCCGGGACAGGCCGGCGGCAGTGCAGATCGTCGAGACCGTGCCACGTGCGTAGCCCTGGGTGCCGTACACCTCCAGGGCGGCCGCCATGAATCTGTCCTGGCGGTCAGCGCGGCGCTCGGTGACCGGGCGCCCTCGGTATGACCGTTGTGCCACAGTGCGTCCCGCAGCCTATATGTGGGTCATCAGGAGTCCAGGCGCTGGGCGCGCAGTTCGTGGCCCTTGGAGGTGAGGCAGCGCCCCGACGTCAGATCCCATTGCCAGCCATGCAGATTGCACGTCAGTTTCTCACCCTCGATGACGCCGAACTTGGACAGATCTGCCTTCAGGTGTGGGCACCGGCGCTGCATCTCCCAGCCGTCCTTGACGATCGAGGCAGAGTCGTCATGGGCCTCGGCGAACCAGCCGTCGGCATAGGCGATCCGCTCGTCGGTCAGGCACTTGAAGAAGGTGTACAGGTACTCGTTGTAGCCGCCGATGCGCCACGTGGTGAACCGGGTGGAGAGGAAGATGGTGTTGACCCAGTCCGGTTCGTCGTCGCGCAGCACGGTCCGGACCAGTTCAGGTGCGATCCGGAAGCCGTAGCGGTACTTGCCTTCTCCCTCTTTCGGCTCGCGCACGATGCGGTTGGGGAAGTCCACCACGACGACCTCGTCACCCATCACGAGACCCACCGGATACCCGATACCGTCGCAGATCAGGTCGGACTGCGCCATGATCGGTTCGAAGAGTTCCTTGAGTGCCGGCAGCAACGGATCACCGTCGGCCGGTGCCCAGGTGGCCTTCTCGGCCGCGATCACCGGAGCGAACTTCTCCTTCATCTTCTCCAGGTAGGCACGCTTGTTCTCGCCGAAGACCTCACCCGGCGGATACGGGTGGGAGACCTCGGTCAGCGACGACCCGGCGAACTCGGCGACCGAACCCGACACCATCATCAGGCCGCGGTGCTTTTCGCCGTCGTCGGTGCCGTGGATACGCATTTGCTCGAGGAAGGTTTCCTGGTCAGGGAAGATCGACGTCTCATCGGCGCCGTCGACTCCCGACCCGAAGTCGTTGAGCCCGAACAGGTCCTCGTCGAGGAACATCGGTGGTCCGGCCGACGGGACCACCCAGCTCGCGCCGACCTGCTCGATGTAGGAACGGGCCCGATCCATGCCGCGCTGCCGCTTCTGCGCGGCGAAGTTCGCCTTGGACTTGCGCGGGATGTCGTAGACCATCGGGTACCAGATCGCACCCGAGTACTGCAGCAGGTGCACATCGACGTGGCCGAACGCCTCGGAGATGACATCGAGGTCGATCGGCCGGGCGTCGTTCATGTTGAAGCAGGTGGTCTCGCCGTCGGAGACGATCAGACCGCTGTCGCCGATGGGCCCGTCGGCAGGTGCGCGCAGCGCGATGATCATCACATCCAGCGACCCCTTGGGGCCGCTGACCGTCGTCTTCACCGAGTCCTCGGTCTCCACGAACCTGTGGAAACCGAGCTTCTCGAGCTCCCGCTTGAGATCGGGCACCGGGTAGTCGGGCAGCAGCACGGTCGCGTCCTTGTTGACGTTCTCGCGCAGGTTGCGTTCGTCGAAATGATCGCGATGCAGATGCGAGACGTACAGGTAGTCACAGTCGCCGAGTGAACGCCAGTCGAGCTCGGAGTTGTCGGGGAACGGTACCCACGACGCGAAGTAGGCAGGGTTGACCCACGGGTCGCAGAGGATCGAACCGGCCGCGGTCTGGATGTGGAAACCGGCATGTCCCACGCTGGTGATCTGCAACTTCTCGCCTCCTCGCACTCGAGCCGCTGGGTAGGTGCCCGAGATCGAAATCGGCTCCCAGGGTAGCGCCTCGCCCATGGCCTAAGCTCGACGCATGGAACCGGTCTACGACGCTGTGATCACCACCGCACGCCTGTTGTGGCTGGCCGAGGGCCTGAAGTTCAAGGTGTCGGGGGTGGAGAACGTTCCCGTCGACGGCCCGGGCGTGGTCGCGATCAACCACACCGGGTACATGGACTTCACCTATGCCGGCATCCCCGCCTTTCTGCAAGGCCGCCGCAAAGTGCGGTTCATGGCGAAGAAAGAGGTGTTCGACAGCAAGGTCTCCGGTCCGATCATGCGTGCGCTCAAACACATCCCGGTCGATCGCGGCAGCGGCGCACAGAGCTATCGCGACGCCGTGGACTATCTCAAACGTGGCGAACTCGTGGGTGTCTACCCGGAGGCGACGATCAGCCGCAGCTTCGAGCTCAAGGACTTCAAGTCCGGTGCCGCGCGCATGGCACTGGAATCGGGGGCGCCGATCATCCCCACGGTGATCTGGGGTGCGCAGCGGGTGTGGACCAAGGGCCACCCCAAGAACCTCGGGCGCAGCAACGTCAAGATCATGATCGGCGTCGCCGAACCCATCGAACCGGCGGGCACCGCTGACGAGATCACCGCGCGGCTGCACGAGGTGATGGGCAAGAAGCTGCTCGAACTGCAGGACGCCTACGGTGAGCATCCCGCCGGCGAATACTGGGTGCCCGCGCGCCTGGGCGGGTCGGCGCCCACTCTCGAGGAGGCGAACCGGATGGATGCCGAGGAACAGGCGGCCAAAGCGGCCCGCCGCGCCGAGCGAGAGGCGGGCGGCGAGGCCTCCTGATCGCCCCCGACTACCCTGGCTCAACATGGAACCGGTCTACCGGACGCTCGAGGTCATCGCGAATGGCTTGGTGCGAGCGCAGGGGCTGGACCTGCGGTTCTCGGGTCTGCAGAACATCCCGCGCGCCGGTGGGGCAGTGCTGGCCGTCAACCACACCAGCTATGTCGACTTCCTGCCGCTGGCGCTCGGGCTGTACCGGGTCGGCCGGCGCACCCGGTTCATGATCAAGTCCGAGGTGATGGATGTGGCGATCATGCGTTTCCTGGTCAACCACACCAAGACGGTGCCGGTGGACCGGTCGGTCGGTGCCGACGCCTATCGTGCCGCCGTCGACGAACTCTCAGACGGCGAGATGGTCGCCGTCTACCCGGAGTCGACCATCAGTCGCAGTTTCGAACTCAAGGAGTTCAAGACCGGCGCGGTACGCATGGCCGGGGAGGCGGGTGTGCCGATCGTCCCGGCGATCGTCTGGGGTGCCCAGCGCCAATGGACCAAAACCGAGACGGGCACCCGACAGATGGGCCGCAGTCGACTGCCGGTTGCGGTCAGCTACGGCGAGCCGGTGCGGGTCGACGCCGGCGAGGACTCGCATGCGGCCACTGCCGGGCTGCGAGAGGAGATGACGACATTGTTGCACAAGGTGCAGGACGCCTACGGGCCGCATCCGCAAGGCGAGTTCTGGGTGCCCGCCCGACTCGGCGGCTCGGCACCGACACCGGAACAGGCCCGGGTGATCGAAGACGCCGAGGCGGCGGCGAAGGCCGCGGCGCGTGCGCAGAAGGCGCGAGGTGAGCGGTGAGCCCGGCACCCCCGGATTCGGGGGCCTTCGGTCCGCCCACGCTGATCGCGTCGGATGTGGACGGCACCCTCATCGATGATGAGAATCGCGTGTCGCGCAGGACGATCGAGGTCTTGGCGGCCGCCGCCGAGCGCGGCGTCGACTTCGTGTTGGCCACCGGCCGACCGCCCAGGTGGATCGCCGAGATCACCGATCAACTCGAGGGCACCGCAGCACATGTGGGATACGCGGTGTGCGCCAACGGCGCCATCCTCTATGACGTCGAGCACGACCACGTGATCTCTGCCGCGACAATGGCACCCGACGTCCTGGAGAAGCTCGTGGCGCAGGCTTATCGGCAGGTACCGGGGTGTGGTATCGCCGCCGAACGTGCTGGACGGTCCGCCTACGACGCCGCCACCCCGCCCTTTGTAGCCACCTCGGGATACCGTCACGCCTGGCTCAATCCCGACCATATCGAGGTGGGTGACGACGAGGTGCATGCCGAACCGGCAGTGAAACTGCTAGTTCGCCAACCGGATATGCGTAGCGACGAGATCGCTGCCCGACTCAAGGACACTGTCGACGGGCTGGCGCAGATCACCTTTTCGACCGACAACGGGCTTGTCGAGCTGGCGGTGCCCGATACGCACAAGGCGTCTGGGCTGCGGCACATCGTCGAACTGGCGCAGCTGGACTCGTCGGCGACCGTCGCCTTCGGCGACATGCCCAACGACGTCGAGATGCTCAGCTGGGCCGGCCACGGCGTGGCGATGAGCCACGGCCACCCCGCGGCGTTGGCCGCCGCCGACGAGATCACCGTCGGAAACAACGAGGACGGCGTCGCCCGCGTGCTGGAGCGGTGGTTCGGGTAGCTCACTGCGGTGGCGTGGCCTGACTCGCGAGTGAGGTGAACGTTCCGGTGTTCGGAACGTTGAACTCACTCGGCATGGTCGTGCGGCTTACGTGGGCGGCAGCACGCGGCGCACATGGTCTTGATGCGCGGGAGGTCGTCACGTGTTGAACCATGTCTGCCGCAGAACTCGCAGACAGTTCGCGACTCGTCGGTCGATGCCCCGATCAGAACCTCGCAGACACCCCGCGTGAACTCATCGACAGACTCGCCGTAGTCAACGTGGCACCGCAGCGTGCCGTACTTCTCCTTGATCTGAGCGTAGGTGAAGTCGGTGGTGACCGACGTCAGCTGTCTGTGCAGGCGGGTGAGTAGCGGATACCACCCGCTGTACACAGTGCAATCGACCTCTGGCGGCGCCATCTCCGGAGGCAGATGTGCCGGACCGTCGGCCATCAGGCTGCCCCGCGTTCTGACTCGGACTCGGCGTCGTCGTCGGCCGCTCCGGCCAGCGCGGCGAGGGCCTCACCGAGCAGCCGATCGATGGTCGAGTAGATGGTGCTGCAGGACTTCTCGATCTTCTGGGCGTTCTTCTCAATGGTGCCGGCGGTCTTCTTGATGTCGTCGATGCTGCCGAGCTCCTCGACGGCGTCGGTGATCTTCTCCTCCGCGGTGGCGATCTCGCGTGCGCCGGTCCGGTTGGCGACGGCGAGAGCCGATGTACGGAGCAACATCACCACGGTGCGGAGAAGATCGGGGTCGTCAGTGAGCGGGTCGAAGGCCAGCACGATCCGGCGCTTCCCAAGCACCCGAATCGTCTCCCCACAGTTCTGCTCGACCGTGCGGACCAGGCCGACGGCCGCCTCGGCTTGGCGATTGCGTTCGGCTTCGTCGAGGTACGCGCCCCACCCGTCGCGCTTGGAATCGGTCACCTCGATGACCACGCGGGCAGCACCACCGTCAACGGTCAGCACTCCGTCGCCCTTCTTGGATCGTGCCACCGCACCGACAACGGTTCCGGTCTCGCAGTACTCGTCGCCCAGCCCGGCCGCCACGGTCTGCAGAATCTCATGAACCTCGGTCTCGTAGGTTCCACCCTTGATGGGCGCCACCTTGCTCACCGACGCCTTCGCCTCGGCCACCTTCAGCGCGGTGACCACTTCGTCGAGCCGGCCGGTCAGCTCGGTGTGCTGCTCGGTCAGCTGTTCGGTGAGTGCCTCCTGGCGTTTGGTGAGTTCGGCCGAGTGTTTGGCCATCGGCGATGCCGGATCGTTCGGGTCGAACTGCTTGGCGGCCTTGGTCAGAAGCTCGGTGGTGTTTGCTGCGGCTCGTTTGTCCAGATTGGCGGCGAACTGTTCGAGGAGTGGGGCGAAGCGGTCGATCACCTCCGGGTCGGTACCGCCGAACAGGCGCTTGAGTTCCGCTTCGGTTTCGCGGCGCATCTTCTCGATCGACTCCGTCAGTGACTTCCGCGTTGCCTCGTCGGCTTCGCGAAACGCCTTCTGCGCATCGGCGGCCGCCTTGGTCACGGCTTCCGACGCCGCCTTCACGCTGCGGTCGGTGAGTGCGGCCGCCTCTGCGGTCGACGTCGTGGCCTTGTCGCCGAGTTCGGCGATCATGCGCTCCAAGGCCCGGGACTCCTGCGCCTGACCGGTCGCGGAGAGCGCGTGGGCGCCGACGGTCAGCGCCTTGGCGACGAACTCACCGAGATCGGCATCCGCCAACGTGGTGGGGTCGTCGACGACTGCTCCCCGTTCTCCGGTGGTCCACCGCTGGGCCTCACGTACGACGTCTTTGTCGGTCACGGTGACGTCCTCGATGACCACCGCCGTGGTCGAGGGATTGAAGTGTGCTGAGCGGGATGAATCGGTCATGTCGGCCTCCTGGGGTCGTGGCGGCCGGGGGTCGGCTGCCTGCAACCAGAGTCAGTGGGCGACGGAGATGACGCGAGTGCATTCACTGTTAAGCCCATTTAACAGTGAATCCTCTTGATCGAGAGGCGTCGCCCGATACTGTTCTCGGTATTGCCCGCGACGACGCCACGAGGAGGTGAACGACCGGTGAGCACACTGACGATGCAGGACATCGCGGTCTTGGCGAGGGTATCGCGGCCGGCCGTCAGCCAGTGGCGGAAACGCCCGGTGGTACGTGGCGAGTTGATCCCGTTCCCGGCGCCCGTCGCGACCGTGGACACCGTGGATCACTTCGATCAGGGCGAGGTGGTTGCGTGGTTGGAGCGCACAGGGAGAGGCCGCAACCGCGAGGAGCAGCAGCTCGACGTCGGTGCATACGCCCTCCCCGAGGGGGTCCGGTTCGACGACGTCGTGCTGCTGTTGGCGCTCTACGCCCTGTCCGGTGTGGGTCTAACCGACGCGACACACGCCGACCTTGTCACCGCGGCCACGACCGTCGACCCGACCGACGAGTTGATCGTCCGAGAAGTGCGAGCATTTGACGCGGATCGCGACACTTTGGCGTTTGCCGATCAACTCATTGATGCATCGCTGGGGACACCCGACGCACTCGAGCGCCTGGAGCGTGGCCGGCTCGGACGGTCGCGCGCGGTTCGGGACTTGACCTCTGAGGCATTGGCATTGATCCGCGGTGTCGTCGAGGCCGCGGTCATGCATCTCGGACAGGATGACGTGCCGATCATCCCGGGAGGCGATCAGGGACTTGCACTTGCTGTCTCTGATGTTGCGTCCCGTCTCGTGGTCGACGGCCGGGTGGGTGACCCACGTGAGCTGAAGCGCCGTGCTGCCATCGCCCAGGTGGAGACCGACAGCAGCGCACGAGGCCGGGCAGTTTTGGTCACATCGCTTCTCGGTGCTGAGGTCGGAGTTGTCCTCGACTCCGTCGACACAACACTTCTCGAACTGAAGGACGGGGACGTCGGGGTGATCGTGGCGTCGGCGGCCGCTCTGACCGATCATCTCGCCGGAACGCTTCAGCGTCGCCGGTCCGAGACACTCATGATCGGCAATGTCGTTGCTGCACTCCGTCTTCCTCGCGGCATGTGGCGCGAAGCCCATCGACAGTGTCAGGCCATCTGGATCTGCAGAGGTGGCGCCGCCGTCGATCTGCTGCATGTCGCCGATCTCGACATCACTGGACGTGACCAGTTCGGTGACCTCGCCGCAGACGTGGCAGCAGCTCTCGACCGGGACGTCCGCCGCGCAGCGCGGTTCACCCGATCACGCGAACTGCTTCGGATCAGGACCAGTGGCACCGTCGTGCCGCAGGGAACTCAGGCACCGCGCCTGCATTCTCGGACAGCGGAGACACACGCCGACCGCGTTCACCACGCGACATTGCAGACTTCGGAACCCGTACGAACCGTCGACGTTCTGATCGCGCCCTCATCGGGGCGGTTTCGCACGCAGCAGTTCTCCCTGGCCGAATTGGCCGAACAGAAATTGATCTCCGTGCTCTCGGGGAATCGGATCGATCCTGCCGACGCCGATCCGGAGGGCACGGTGGACGTGCTGCCCGACCGTCCGTTTCGGTTGGAGCCCTTCCACGCCGCGCAGCGCTATCGCCGTGCCCGCCGAACCGATCCCGGCGACATCGTCTTCGTAGAGAAGCCCGCTCCACACGCCGTCATCGACACCACGGGCGGATCATTGGTTGCGGCGCCGGCGAAGATCCTGCGCATCAATCGCACTGCGCCGTTCGGGCCGCACGTCATCGCGGCGATCATCAACACCAGGTGCGCTGCCGGCAGTGAATGGAAGGCGTGGCGCGTACCAGAGTTCACGCCCGACGACGCGAGTCGACTGGAGACAGCATTGGCCGAGGTGGCGGCGTACCGGAGCGCGGTCGAGGAGAAGATGGCCGCCGCCGTCGAGTTGACCGGCGCCCTGATCGATGGTGTCGCGGAGGGCGAGATCTCGTTGGACGCAGACGCCACCACCGCCGGGATAACGGCAACAACAAGCACAGCTACGACGTAGACGACAGTGATGAGAAGGGAACCAAACCATATGGCTGCGAAGCGCAAGGCGGAGCCGTCGGCTCCGTCGACGATGAAGGAACTGAAAGACACACTGTGGAAGGCTGCCGACAAGCTGCGTGGCTCGCTATCGGCGAGTCAGTACAAGGACGTGATCCTCGGCCTGGTCTTCCTCAAGTACGTGTCCGACGCGTATGACGAGCGGCGCGAAGAGATTCGACGCGAGTTGATTGCCGACGGGTTCGACGAGGATCAGATCAACGAGGTCATCGACGACACCACCGAGTATCACGGTGCAGGCGTGTTCGTGGTTCCGCCGATCGCGCGGTGGTCGTTTCTGGCCGACAACGCCAAGGGCCTGACGCCCGGCGACGGCAGCCCCGACAAGAACATCGGGCAATTGATCGACGAGGCGATGGACGCCGTGATAGCCGCCAACAAGTCATTGGCGGGCACACTCCCGCGAATCTACAACCGCGACAACATCGACCAGCGCCGTCTCGGCGAACTCGTCGACCTGTTCAACAGCGCCCGGTTCAGTCGACAGGGTGAGCACAAGGCGCGCGACCTCATGGGTGAGGTGTACGAGTACTTCCTCGGCAACTTCGCCCGTGCCGAGGGAAAGCGGGGCGGCGAGTTCTTCACGCCGCGCAGCGTGGTGCGGGTGATAGTCGAAGTCCTCGAGCCGACGAAGGGCCGCGTCTACGACCCGTGCTGCGGTTCGGGTGGCATGTTCGTGCAGACCGAACAGTTCATCTACGAGCACGATGGCGATCCCAAACAGGTCTCCGTATATGGCCAGGAGGCCATCGAAGAGACCTGGCGGATGGCCAAGATGAACCTCGCCATCCACGGCATCGACAACAACGGCTTAGGCGCCCGATGGGGCGACACCTTCGCCCGTGACCAACACGCAGACCTCCAGATGGACTACGTGATGGCCAACCCGCCGTTCAACATCAAAGACTGGTCGCGCAACGAAGAAGACCCACGCTGGCGATTCGGCGTCCCACCGGCGCGCAACGCCAACTACGCCTGGCTGCAACACATCCTGTACAAGCTTGCCCCCGGCGGCAAGGCGGGTGTTGTGCTCGCCAACGGCTCGATGTCGTCGAACAGCAATGGTGAAGGGGATATTCGAGCTGAGATCGTCGATGCGGATCTGGTGTCGTGCATGATCGCCCTGCCAACACAGCTGTTTCGCAGTACCGGTATTCCGGTGTGCCTGTGGTTCTTCGCCAAGGACAAGACGAAGGGTCCGCAGGGTTCTATCGACCGCAGCGGTGAGGTGTTGTTCATCGACGCCCGCGAGATGGGCTATATGGTCGACCGCGCCGAGCGGGCGCTGACGGATGAGGAGATCGTCAGAATCGGCGACACTTTCCACGCGTGGAGGGGCTCGTCGTCCGCCGCAGCGAAAGCCATCGAATACGAGGATGTTCCGGGGTTCTGCAAGTCAGCAACTCTTGAAGAGATCAAGGCTGCGGGCTACGCCCTGACGCCAGGGCGGTACGTCGGTGCGGCAGAGGTCGAGGACGACGGCGAGCCCGTTGAACAAAAGATCGCGCGGTTGAAGAAGGAGCTGTTTGCTGCGCTGGATGAGTCGGCGCGGTTCGAGAAGGTTGTGCGGATGCAGATGGAGCGGATTGATGGCTGAGTGGAAGCTCCGCAGGCTCGAAGATGTTGTCGAGCTCCGAAGAGGATTCGACCTGCCGTCGCAAGATCGGAACGGCGGCCCAATTCCGGTGCTGTCGGCGGGCGTCACGGCTGGATGGCATAGCGAGAGCCGCGTGAAGGGCCCTGGCTTTGTTGTGGGTCGCGCTACCAATCTTGGTCAGCCGACCTGGTCGGATGACGACTACTGGCCGCTGAACACGACCTTGTATGCAGCGGACTTCAAAGGCAATAGCCCGAGGTTCCTGTACCACCTTTTCGAGGTGACCGATCTAAGCGGCTTTGACTCCGGAAGTGTGCAGCCGATGCTGAATCGCAACTACATCGCCCACGTACCGGTACTGATACCACCGCGTTCTACCCAGCGAGCCATTGCCGATGTCCTCGGCGCTCTTGACGACAAGATCGCGGCGAATCGCCTTGTCGCTGATACGGCAATGCGACTGGCTTCCGCATCATTTGCGAGATCATCCGAAACGGCTATCTCGAAGACACTGTCACTTGGAGAGCTGGTCGCGAAGGGGCTCATCGAGTTCGGCGACGGATACCGGACCAAGAAATCCGAACTCGCAATGTCGGGTTTTCGAATCATCCGTGCGGCCGATGTCAAGGATGCATTGGTTCGGTCGTCAGGTTCGGACTTTGTATCCGATACCTTCGCGTCTCAGATCGGAAAGAAAGCAGCATGCCCCGGCGATATTGTGGTCACCACGAAGGGCACTGTTGGGAGAGTTGCGATTGTCGCCGAAGCCGTGGGCCGCGCGGTCTACAGTCCCCAGTGCTGCTACTTGCGAGTGCCCGAGGGTTCTGCGTTGAACTACGGATATGTTGTCGGGTGGTCTCTGAGCGCTGATATTCAGCGCCAGCTCGCTTTACTCATGCACAAGACCGACATGGCGCCCTATGTGAATCTCAAAGACATAGGATCACTGGCTATTCCGGTTCCGCATGAGGACGCGCAGCGTCGTATCGGAGCTGAACAGCGCGCCTTGGTTGAGCTTCAACACACGTGCTCGGCAGAGAACGAAGTCCTCACCCGCACCCGCGACCAACTCCTCCCCCTCCTTATGTCCGGCAAAGTGACGGTCAAGGACGCCGAGGACGAGGTAGGTGGATTGGTCTAACGCCGAGGTCCAAGCGAATAAGTCAGAGTGTCAGAGTCGCGTGTCAGAGTGTCAGAGTCGGAGGAGGTGAGATGAACACAGTCGATCTCGTCGCACGCTTGCGCAGGTTGGGGACCGACCTCGCCCAGGTGGAGGTCAAGTCGGCGGCAGGTGGCTTGCCTAAGGATGTCGTCGAGTCACTCAGTGCCTTCGCTAACGGAGACGGCGGTGTCCTCCTTCTCGGGCTGTCAGAGGCGGATGGATTCACTCCGGCACCAGGCTTCGACGCCAAAGCGACGCGTGACGCACTGGCGACCGCCTGCGCCGACCAGATGGAGCCGCCGCTGCGGCCTGCAATCGACATCGAGGAGTTCGAGGGAGCACTCGTCGTCCGAGCGGACATCGATGAGATCGACCCCGTGGACAAGCCGTGTTACGTCAAGACGCGTGGCCATCATCAGGGGTCCTTCATCCGTAGCGGTGACGGTGATCGATTGCTCTCCGCGTACGAGGTCGCGCAGCTGCTCGCCAACCGCACGCAGCCCAAGCACGACCTCGAACCGATCACCGACGCCACGCTGGACGACCTGGACGCCGATGTTGTCGACCGATTGATCCGGCGGGCGCGAGACCGGCATCCCAGAACCTTCCGCTTCCTGGAAACCAAGGAGGCGCTGGCTCGACTCAACGTGCTCACCCGCGTCGATGGGCAGTATGTGCCGACACTTGCCGGCGTCATTTCGTTGGGCAGCTACCCGCAGCAGTTCCTTCCGCAACTCTTTGTCGCGGTGGTGGTGTCGCCCGGGACGCAGATCGGGGACCAGGCGCCGGACGGAGTGCGGTTCCTCGACAACGTGACCGCCGACGGATCGATCCCCGACATGGTGGCCACCGTCGAGGAGACGTTGCGGCGCAACATGCGTAAGGCGGCGGTGGTCAAAGGCCTGTACCGGGAGGACCGCTACGACTATCCGCTCGATGTCATCCGGGAGCTCGTCGTCAACGCGATCATGCACCGGGACTACAGCCCGGCGTCACGAGGTATGCACGTGCAGATCGAGCTGTACCTCGACAGGCTGGTCGTCAACAGCCCGGGTGGACTCTTCGGCGATGTATCCGCTCGGTCGCTGGGCACATCGGAACAGCGTTCGTCGTCGCGCAATGCGGCGCTTGCAAAGCTGCTCGCAGACATTCCCGTCGATGCCCACAGCAACGAGTCCATCGGTGAGAACCGGGGGAGTGGTCTGCCGAATGCGATGCGGTCACTACGGCAGGCGGGTATGAGCCCGGCGCGCTTCGACGTCAGCCCCGGGCATGTGCGGGTCACGGTGCCCGGGCATGCATTGCTGGGCGTGGATGTGACCGAATGGATCAGCGATCTGGGCGAAGCCGACCTGACCTCCACCCAGGACCTGGCCTTGGCCATGGCGCGGGTGACGGGGAGGGTCACCAACGCGATGCTTCAAGCGTGGGGCGTCGACCGCCTTGCCGCCGGTGCAGCGCTCCGTGATCTGGTCGACCGCGACCTGTTGGTCGCGACAGGCGGGAAACGCTACGCAAGCTATCAATTGGCTGACCGCGCAATCGCGATGGCAGACACAGTCGTCGCGGCAAGCTCTGGCGATACGCCGGCCACCGGCACCGAGGGCATAGCTGCCGATCTCGATGCCGTCGAACAAGCCATCGCGGCGGGGCACGTCACTGCGCGTTCCATCGAGGCAGCGCTGGGCATGAACTACCGCGCAGTGCTGCGCCGCCTCACCAAACTCATCGACGCAGGCCGCGTCCAACGAATCGGGCAACGGCACAGCAGCCGCCAGACCTATCGACTCACGAATGGGGATACCACATGAGCACTTTCACCGAAGCCGACTGGGAAACACTGGCGCTGGAATGGCTGGGCGACCAGGAATGGCGACCGCTGACCGGTACCGACATCGCACCCGGAATCGACGGCCGAACCGCAGGGGATGACATCGTCCTGCCCGACCGTTTGCTCGCGAAGATGCGCGAGTTGAATCCTGCTGTGCCGTATGAGTATCTGGTGCAGGCGCGGGCAGCAGTTCTGGCGCCCGAGTCGCAGGACGCGATCGCCGAGAATCACCGGCTGCACGAATACCTGGTCAAGGGATACCGCGGCATCACCTACATCGACCACGAGGGACTCGAGCAGACCCCGACCATCCGACTCGTCGGAACGCGACCCGAAGACAATGAATTGCTTGCTGTCCAGCAGGTGACGGTCCGCAACTCGGAGCACCATCGGCGCTTCGATGTGGTGCTGTACCTCAACGGCCTGCCTGTGGCGTTCTTCGAACTGAAGCAAGCCGGTTCGGAAAATGCCGATCTTGCGTCCGCGCACGCACAGCTGACGACATACCTCCGCGAGTTCCCGATGGTGTTCCGCTTCGCGGTGGTCTCGGTGATCAGCGATGGGATCACCGCCCGCTACGGCACTCCGTTCACACCGCTCGAGCACTACGCGCCGTGGAACGTCGACGATGACGGCAAGCCAGTCACCACCGGCCACGCCACCGACCCGGACAAGATGGGCCTCGAACTCGAGTACCTGATCGACGGAGTGTTCAACCCGGAACGATTCCTCCAGTTGCAGCGCAACTTCACCGCCTTCGACACCGGCGCCGACGGCTACGTCAAGCGGATCGCCAAGCCGCATCAATACTTTGCGGTCACCAAGGCAGTCGGCAATACCGTCGCCGCCGCCGAGAGCACCGGCAAGGCCGGCGTCGTCTGGCACACCCAAGGCTCGGGCAAGTCGATGGAAATGGAACTCTACGCACACCTCGTGGCTCGGCAGCCGAAGCTCAAGAACCCGACATTGGTCGTCGTCACCGACCGTCGCGAACTCGACGGCCAGTTGTTCGAGACGTTCAACCGGTCCGAGCTTCTCGACGAGTCGCCGGTCAAGGTCACGAAGCGTGAGCAGTTGCGCAACGAACTGGCGAATCGCACCACCGGTGGCATCTACTTCACCACCTTGCAGAAGTTCAGTCGCACAAAGGAAGAACGCGAGGCAGGGGCCGATCACCCGCTCCTCACTGACCGACGCAACGTCATCGTCATCGTCGACGAGGCGCATCGCAGCCACTACGACGATCTCGACGGATATGCCCGGCATCTCGCCGACGCGGTACCCAATGCAACCCTCATCGCGTTCACCGGAACGCCGATCTCATTCGCCGAGCGCAACACTCGCGAGGTCTTCGGTCCCTACATCGACATCTATGACCTGACGAGAGCGGTCGAGGACGGCGCCACCGTGCCCGTCTACTTCGAGCCGCGTCTCATCAAGGTCGGGTTGGCCGACGACGTCACCGAGGACGATCTCGACCGGGCCGCCGATGAGGCAACCACAGGACTCGACGACGCCGAAAGGTCGCAGATCGAGAAGTCCGTGGCCGTCATCAACGCCGTGTATGGGGCACCGGAACGGCTCAAGTCGCTGGCCGCCGACATCGTCGAGCACTGGGACGGACGCTCTGAATCGATGGAGAGCTTCATCTCCACGCGCGGAAAGGCGTTCATCGTCGCCGCCACCCGCGACATCGCAGCACGCCTGTACGAGGAGATCGTCGCACTGCATCCCGAATGGCATGACGACGCCGTCGACAAGGGCGTTATCAAGGTCGTCTATTCGGGCAGCGCGAAAGACCAAGGGCTCATCGCCAAACATGTTCGGCGTGATGCGCAGAACAAGATCATCCAGAAGCGCCTCAAGGACCCCGAAGACGAGCTGCAACTGGTCATCGTCAAGGACATGATGCTGACCGGTTTCGACGCCCCGTCACTACACACCCTGTACCTGGACCGCCCACTCAAAGGCGCGCTCCTGATGCAGACACTCGCACGGGTCAACCGCACCTTCCGCGGCAAGCCGTCGGGACTCCTGGTCGCGTACGCACCGCTGGCCGACAACCTGCAGCAGGCCCTGGCCGAGTACACCGAGACCGACCAGGCCGAGCAGCCGGTCGGGCGCGACATCGATGAGGCGGTGGCGCTGACCGGTGAACTCCTCGCCCAGTTGGATTCCGTCTGCTCCGGGTACGACTGGCGCGCAAAGGTGAAGGAGTCCGATCGAGGCTGGATGACAGCGGCGATCGGATTGACCGACTACCTGAGATCGCCCGAGACGGCCGGAAACCAGGTGGACGACGGCGAGGAGACGTTGGGTGCTCGCTTTCGGACGCTCGCGGGGAGCCTGTCCAGGGCCTGGACGCTCGCCGGGGGCAAGTGGACGCTGGAGGAATTGCGCCCGACAGTTCAGTTCTACGAAGAAGTTCGAGTATGGATGGGCAAGTTCGACGCCGCTGACCGTCAGGCCGAGGGGCGACCGGTTCCCGAGGAGATCAAGCGGCTGTTGTCGAAGCTGGTCGCGACCTCGACCGTGAGCGGGGAGATCGTCGACATCTACGACGCAGCGGGCCTGCCGAAGCCATCGCTATCGGACCTCGGCCCAGATTTCGAGGCCAAGGCCAAGGCTGCGACCAACCCGCACCTGGCCATCGAAGCGCTGCGCGCGACCCTCAACGAGGAATCCGCGCGAGCCACACGCAACAACCTCGTCCGTCAACGTGATTTCTCCGAACGAATCACTGAGCTGATGAAGCGCTACATGAATCAGCAGATCACGTCTGCTGAGGTGATCGCCGAGCTCATCGCTATGGCGAAAGAGGTCGCTGCAGAGGGTAATCGGGGTCAGCGCTTCACACCCGCGCTGTCGGAGGACGAACTCGCCTTCTATGACGCCGTGGCAGAGAACGATTCGGCGGTCGAGTTGCAGGGCGACGAGATCCTCGCGCAGATCGCGAGGGAACTGGTGGGCATCATGCAGCGGGACACGAAGTACGAATGGACCGTTCGCGACGACATGCGCGCGAAACTGCGGTCGTCGATCAAGCGGCTGCTGGTGAAGTACAAGTATCCGCCGGACAAGCAGCCGGCAGCCATCACCACTGTGTTCGAGCAGATGGAGATGATGGCTCCGCGGTTCGCTGAACAGAACGGCCCGGTAGGTGCCGATGTCTGAGGAATGGGTTCACTTGGCGAACCAATGGACGCATTTCCAGCGCTTCTCCCACATGATCGAGCAGCTGCAGGGGTCGTTTGGAGTGCTGCCTGAGCTCGAGTCAGCTGAATCGAGGAGGGCTCACGCTGCGGAGCTGGTCAAACGGCGAGATGCACTGGCCGGCAAACTCTGGAATGTGATGGCCACGCGTGAGGGTGGGCTGTCCGGAACTGCTGCCGTACGCGCAGCTTCAGCAGCCGATGACGAAGCCACGCAACAGGTAGTCGGTGAACTCGTCTCGCTGATCCCGACCCGTGTCATCCATGAGCGCAAGAATGTTTGGGCGTATCTCGACGCCGAGGTGCAGCAACCAGTCATTGATGCCGGACCGCTCGCCGACAGCGAAGTGTGGCGGGCTCGGGCTGACGCCGCGAATGTCGACGCACTGGACCGGCTCGGCAACCCCGAGGACTACGACGGTGCCGAACCCATCGAGGACATCGCGGTCCCGCCCGATGTGGCGTGGACCGAAGCCGACCGCAAAGCGGCGCTCGACAACGCAGTCGACACCTACGGGCTGGAACCGGGGGAGTGGTACTCGATGGATTGGCCACCGACCGAGGCGTCCCTGTGGAGCGCCGGCTCAGTTTCCCGCACGGAGTGGGAACCGTGCAGCGCACACGAAGATGACCCAGACTCTGACGAGGCCGAAACTTGCGTGACGTGCGAAGACTCGGTCCGCGAGACTGTCGTGGCCGAGGCGCTCTGGGTATTCACGGTCGCACTAACGAAGAACCGCATTGGCTTCGACAACTCCGGCACGTTGGTCGATGACCTGAGCAGCGAGGAGATCGATTCCTCGTTCGAGGTGCGCGAGATCGAGCAGGACCCGAGGGAGATCCTCATTGGATCGCCGGGACGTGGCAACCGGTGGTGAGCGCAAATCGCGAGCTCAGAAACTTGTCGGTGGGGTGTCGTAGGTTGGTGTCAGCGAGATCGACGAAGTGATGTGAGCCAGATTGGGCCGGCGATTTGAGCGGTCTGTTTCTTTCAGAGATATGTGGGTTGTGGTCTCGCGCTGCCCCTGTTGCTGTCTCTGGAAGGTGTGTGTGTCTCGTGTCGGGTCCGGGTTGGTCGATCGCGTCGTGGTGGGGTGACCCGTCGCCGTGGCCGGAGTTGCCTGCGTTGTTCACCGGAGGGTTACCGGCAGAGCAGGTCGGTTCGCGGGACACCAATGATCTGCTCGGCGCGCTGATCTCCGATGTACGTGGTGAGGCATTCCTGGCGTGGCATCGCTACCAGATCGCCGCTGAACTCCACACCCGCCTGGTCGGTAGCGAAGACGATGCTCATGCACTGTTGCTGCATGACGGGTTCGCTGACTGCGCCGCCCGGATCGCGGTGAGCCAGGGCATCAGTCAGGGGGCGGCCGAAAAGTTCCTGCATCAAGCGGTCGCGTTACGCGACCGTCTGCCTCAGGTGGCGCAGCGGCTGCGCGATGGTCGGATCACCGCCGAGTTGATCGTCAAGATCATCTCCCGCACCGAACTGGTCGATGGGCAACCCTATGCCGCGGCAGTCGATGCCGAGATCGCCGCCGACCTCGACGCCCACACCACCGCCTGGTCGGCCCACCGGCTCCGCGACATGCGGCCTTAACCCCGAATCTTGGACACTGGGTGGGATTCATGCAGCGGTCAACAGTGTAGCACTGTAACGGTTTTCGTAGTTGACGGGTGACAGA